>JAHZKN010000342.1 GCA_022600335.1 Alphaproteobacteria bacterium | reverse complement strand
TCCACCGCAACCGGTGGCAACACGTCGGCGTCCCGGCGATAGACGTGCGGCTCGGAACCGCGTAACCCGCCCCAGTGATTACATCAATCGCGCCATCACAGGTGGTTTCTTCTAGTAGCCAATAGCGGCATTCCCGCATACCAGAGAAAATAACGTCAAAGCTGAGGTTGCAGCCGACGGAAACTGGGTCTTTACTCATAAAGACGAGCAACCCTACGGGCATCAGCTTCAGCATTTAATCTGACGTCACTCGCCACCAGCATTGTCTTGGTTGATATTGCCATATTGATCGATGACATATCCGTCGAGCGGGCGTCCCTGGTTATCAAGGTAGGGATTTTGCGCGCAGTTGGTGCCATTCCACGGCTTCCCGGTTGGACATACCGGAGCCCTCTTTTTCTTGGCACGTTTCCCTGAATTTCAAGCAATGCACAATGGAAGAAATCAAAACATCGTAGCAACGGTGCTTTTGGTCTATCCTAAGGTTATCTGAATACGCACGCCACGTTTCGCCCAAAATCAATTGTTCCAACCGGCATCAAAAGCTCGCTTTATGCAAAACCTCATCCAAGCCAGTCCTGAATTGAGCCTGCTTCTCGGCGGCCTTTTGATCGGATTTGCATTTGGAGTCTTCTTACAGCGGTTCAATTTTTGCGCCATGGGCGCGATCTCCGACATGGTGACGTTTGGCGACCTGCGCCGATTTCGCGCTTGGATGCTGGCCGCAGCGGTCGCCCTTATCGGTGCGCAGGCGTTAGATGCTCTCTCCATTATTGACCTTGATCGTGCGCGCTATCTTGCTCCGCGCCTAAACTGGCTCGGGCACGGTGCTGGAGGATTTGTCTTTGGCATGGGTATGGTATTGGCGGGTGGTTGTGCCAGTCGTAACTTGGTACGGGCCGGGTCTGGCGACTTGCGTGCACTTCTTCTCTTGCTAGTCATCACGACTTTTGCGTTTGCAGCCCTTTCCGGCGCGTTTGGGCAGCTGCGCTTTAACCTCGCGCAAGCGACACAAATGGATTTGCAATCCCACGCCGTAACCAGTCAGCATCTCGGCGACGTGATCGGCGCGGGTTTTGGCAGCGCGCAGCCTTATGGCAATCGCTTTGTGATGGCGCTTATTTTCTCTGTTGGATTGCTTGGCTTTGTGTTTGCAAGTGGTGAATTCCGCAATTCTCACCGGCATATCGCATCTGGTATTGGCGTTGGTTTGTGTGTCGTGGCGGCTTGGGCGCTCACCGGGTTGGCATTTGATGACTTTTCTGATCGGCCTGCAAGGCTCGAGTCTCTGTCCTTCGTCGCACCACTTGGAGATGCAATCAATTGGTTTGAACGTGCAACAGCACTTGGGCTTCCAAGTTTTGGCGCCGCAAGCGTGTTTGGTGTCCTGATTGGCAGTTTCGTATCTGCAAAGAGCACTCAAACGTTTGCCTTGCAAACCTTTGCTGATACCAATGATACGTTGCGTCACCTCGCAGGCGGCGCATTGATGGGCATTGGCGGTGTATTCGCGCTTGGCTGCACCATTGGTCAAGGAATCAGCGGACTTTCCACCCTCGCGGTTGGCTCACTGATCTCAGTTGCAGCTATTATTGCGGGAGCAATAACTATGCTGCGCTATCTCATGCGCTAGTGGATATGTTGCGTGCTGCCTAGGCTCTCAAGAGTTTTTTACAAACGCTTCGAGCGCAATGCGGGTTCGGGAATCAAAAAAGCCATGCGAGCGACCCTTGTAATAGCCAAGTCGTCGCAAACGCTTTTGAATTTGCCGCCGTGTCCAGTAGCTCCACGTATCCGGCCGAACGCGAATATCAAACGCGGCGCGCTCAGAACCTGCACCAAAAGCATCCAATAAGTACTTAGCAGCGATCCGTGGGCTGCGCGCGACACCACGACCCTCATCATAAAGCACAGCCAACTCGCGCAACGCACCGGTGTGGCCGCGATCAGCTGCTTTTTTGAGCCAACCGACAGCAACCTTCCAGGCTTTGCGATTGCGCTTTTCTGCCAAAAGCAACAGTCCGAGATTAAACATCGCACGCGTGTTGCCAGCGTTCGCTGCCTTTCCATACCAAGTCTTGGCGCGCTTGGGGTCTTTGGCGACGCCCTTGCCTTCAGCATAAAGAAATCCAAGGTTGGTCATTGCGCGAACCTCACCGGCATCAGCAGCAAGGCGATAAAAGCGCAGCGCCTCTGCCAAATTCTGTTTTGCCCCGTCTCCCAATTCATACATTGTCGCCAGCGCCGCCATAGCTGGAGCATGGCCGTTTTCAGCAGCACGCCCATACCACTGGGCCGCCGCGGTGACATCGCGCGAGGTACCACGGCCTTTGTCATAGCTGCGCGCTAAACGATACATAGCGGCTGGAAAGCCAAGCTCAGCGGACTCACGATAGAGCGAAAAAGCTTCAACCAGACGTTCCCTCTCTCCGTCGCCGGCTTCCGATTCCAGCTCCAGAGCCCGTTCGAAAAGCTTAGGTGCACTGCGTGTTGTCGTCTTTCCCGTGCTGCCAGTAATAATCCACGTCCACGGTGAGAACTTATTTTTGAAGCGTTCAATGCGTAAGGACGCCAGCTCTTTAAACAGTCCATCGGGATAGCGTTTGATGTGTTTCCGGTAGTCGCCAGCGCGGTCGCTGCTTTTTATTTTCTCCCAATCCGCAAGCTCTGCCAGCCGCACGCTCTTGTTGCCAAGTTCTTCAGTGTGCTGCCGGGCGGTCGCTTCAGGTTCAATTGACTTGGCGTGAAAGTAAAAGGCGCCTGTCAGTGAGGAGTGCTCCCAAGGCGTTTGTTTGCCGCCTGTCACGCTAAGAACTTTACGCCGGGTTTGACGAAACACCTCTTCGATGGGCACACCGACAGTTGGAATTGCTCGTGCTAAGGCGGCGCTGTACGGGCTATTCGATCCCTCACCATCAAGCGCAACCTTGCCAGGGGCTGTGGCATATCCAATGAGCGTACCACTGGGCGCTTCGACAGGTGCAAGACCGCGAGACGGTGATCGCACACCTGCTGCAAAAGGATTGTCGCGACAGGCATCAAGAATGGCGATGTTCAATCGGCTTTTGGAATGCGCCATCTTACGCAACAGATGCGTGAGGTTGACGCTGCTTAAGGCAACCTCATCATCGTCCTTGATGTCAGCGCCCAGTGGGATCAGAAAATTTTCACCTGCGACCTGCACCCCATGCCCGGCATAGTAAAACAGCCCTACACTATCGTCCTTAGCGAGCGCCCGACCGAACCTGAGGATCGAGTTCTTCATCTGCTGCTGATTGGCGTTGGTCACGGTTGTCACTTGAAAGCCAACGCTCTTAAGCGCAGTCGCGATCAGGTGTGCGTCGTTTACAGGGTTGACGAGCGGCGCAGTCTTGTAGTCAGCATTGCCAATCACCAGTGCCAGGCGCGTTTCAGCCGCTGCCGGCAAAGTGAGCCACATCAAGATGGGTAAACCCACGAGCCAGCGACCAGCAGAGGCGGTTACGCTACCCCAGGTCAGAAATCTTTGAAACGCGTGCGCCATCGCTGTCACACACACCCTCTCCGTTTCAGCCCTCACCGCTTGAAACTCTCCGTTAGGCGGCCACATCCGTTACGCAATTTGCTCCCGCAAATTCGCGAATCAATCTGCAGGATAACCGGCGGACTTGTTGGCGACAGGTTTGGCGGACACTCGTCCCCGAAAACCACTCTGACGGGCGTTCATCGGCCGGCATTCACCTTATAAGACGATTGACCACGACAGCGGCTGCGAGAGACCGCAAGACCTAGATTGGAGTGCAACAAAAGTTGTATATCGGTTGCGTGTCTCAGGGGCCCGTCGCAGGGGTCCGTCTAAGGGGCACGCTCGCCGAGACGGGTTGGTTTGATCGCAATGAGAACCTTTCGTGCAAAAGAAAACCTCTAAAGCCAGTCTCAAAGTACGCAGCGGTGGTGTTGCGGTTGCGGAACAACTCAAGGCGCTCGATGCACGAGTCCTTTTCACTGTGCCCGGCGAGACGTTCATCGCTGCCCTTGACGGGCTCTACGATACGCCTTCAATCCAAACGGTCGTCTGCCGTCACGAAGGCGGTGCGGCGATGATGGCGGAGGCTTGGGCCAAGGTGACAGGCAAGCCCGGCATTGCATTTGTCACCCGTGCACCAGGCCTCGCCAATGCCACAAGCGGGCTCGTCGTGGCGCGTCAAGATCAGACACCGCTGGTGGTTTTGGTCGGCCTGCCCAAAACAACGTTGGAAAATCGAGGCGATCTGCAGACGCAAGAAATTGAAGCGATGATGGGTGCACTCGCAAAGTGGACGACCATCGTTCGCGACCCGCAACGTATCCCCGAGACACTGGCGCGTGCCTATCAGCTTGCACAAAGCGGGCGGCCTGGCCCGGTTGTTATTGGCCTACCAGAAGATTGTCTCAATGCTCCGTGCAACACCTGCAGTCTTACACCGCGCCGTCTTCCTGCAAGCCGGGTCAGGCAATCTGATCTCAG
>JAHZKN010000341.1 GCA_022600335.1 Alphaproteobacteria bacterium | reverse complement strand
ATGTAGGGCACCGTGTGGGCTCCACATTGATCGCCAATCAACAAACTATCGCAGCACGTGAAATTGCGCGCACCCGTTGCTTTACGATGCGCAGAGACAAGACCGCGATACGTGTTTTGTGATTTTCCGGCCGCGATCCCCTTCGAGATAATACGGCTCGACGTATTCTTGCCGAGATGAATCATCTTGGTACCACTATCGACCTGCTGATAGCCGTTGGAGACAGCGATGGAATAGAATTCGCCGCGTGAATTGTCACCGCGTAAGATGCAGCTTGGATATTTCCAAGTGATGGCTGAACCCGTTTCTACCTGTGTCCAGCTGATCTTGGAATTGACACCACGGCAATCTCCACGCTTGGTGACAAAATTGTAGATGCCGCCTTTTCCGTTGGCGTCACCTGGATACCAATTCTGTACAGTGGAGTATTTGATCTCGGCATCATCAAGCGCCACAAGCTCGACCACGGCAGCATGCAGCTGATTTTCATCCCGCATCGGTGCTGTGCAGCCTTCGAGATACGAAACATAAGCGCCCTTATCGGCAATGATCAACGTACGTTCAAACTGTCCAGTTTCCTTCTCGTTTATACGGAAATAGGTAGACAGCTCCATCGGACAACGCACGCCCTCTGGCACATAAACAAACGAGCCATCGGAAAACACTGCTGAGTTCAGCGCCGCGTAATAGTTGTCTGACTGAGGCACTACCGATCCAAGATACTTCTTCACAAGCTCTGGGTGTTCGCGCAGCGCTTCTGAAATTGAGCAGAAGATGACACCGGCCTTGGATAGCTCTTCTTTGAAAGTCGTCACCACAGAGACGCTGTCAAAGACAGCATCCACCGCAACTTTGGCGCCCTGCACCCCAGCCAGCAGCTCTTGCTCTTTGAGCGGGATTCCAAGCTTCTCATACGTTGCCAAAAGTTCTGGATCGACTTCATCTAGGCTTTTTGGCCCTTCGGTGCTTTTCGGTGCCGAGTAGTAGTAGAGATCTTCAAAATCTATTTTCGGATAGTGGATCTTGGCCCAGGTCGGCTCTGTCATCGCCCGCCACCGCTTATAGGCATCCAAACGCCATTCAAGCATCCACGCCGGTTCACCCTTCTTGTCCGAGATGAACTTGACAATGTCTTCGCTCAGACCCTTCGGCGCCTTGACCGTTTCAATGTTGGTCTCAAAACCATACTTGTACTGGTCAACATCAATCTGTTTAACCTGATCGATGGTCTCTTGTACCGCTGGCATTCGTTGTTACTCCTCGGACCTTTTAGAATTCAAATTCCGTTGTGTGTGTGTTGCCTCTTCAGGCAGCAATTTGATCGCTACGATGAATGCCTTTCCAGGCTTTCAAGAACAGCGTTATATCTTCTCGCGTGGTGGCATGACCGATGCTGATGCGAAGCGCTGACTGCGCGAGCTCGGGAGCAAGCGCCATCGCTTCAAGTGCGCGGCTTACCCCCACCTTGCCAGACGAGCAAGCTGCACCGGAACTGACAGCGACACCTTCCAAATCCAGTTTGATCAGCAGCGTCTCCGCGCGTTTTCCTGCGCATACAAAGCACGACGTGTTGGCGAGGCGCGGTGCGTCTTTCGCAATAATCTCTGTGTTGGGCGTGACCCCTTTAATACCGTCTTCTAGCGCATCTCTTAAAGCTGCAATCTTTGACATCGTTGCAAGGTCGCGAGTTGAAGCCCGTGCTGCCGCTCCAAATCCTGCAATGGCCGCAACATTCTCTGTGCCGGCGCGTCGCCGACGTTCCTGGCCACCACCTGTGACAAATGATGGCAACGTTGCTCCGTCACGTAAGACCAAGGCCCCAATACCCTTCGGCCCGCCAATCTTGTGTGCCGAAAGGCTCAAAGCATCAACACCAAGGTGGGCTAAATTGATGGGCAAGCGGCCGGCGGCTTGTACAGCATCCGTGTGCACAAAGAATCCATGTTCGCGCGCAAACGCTGCGGTCTCTGCCACAGGTTGGCAGGCACCGGTTTCATTGTTGGCCATCTGCAGGCTAACAGCAGCGCACCCAAGTTCTGCATTTGACAACAACGTCAGCCCGGCGACTTCGCTAACATCTGCAACGCCATCTTTGCCGACAGAAAACTCTATCACTTTGCCAGCACGATTGCGCACGGGAGCATAAAGCGAGTCATGCTCAATGGGTGCCAGCATCACAGTGTCCCAACCGGCAGCTGCAAACCAATTGTTGGACTCGGTTGCACCGCTGGTGAATATCACTTCAGCAGGTTTTGCCCCGACAAGAGCTGCCACCTCCTCGCGCGCCGCCTCCACAACAGCACGTGCATCTCGACCACAGCGATGGACAGACGATGCATTGCCATCGACTTCAAGGGCAGCAATCATCGCAGTTCGCGCTTCCGGACGCAGCGGTGCAGACGCGTTGTAATCCAGGTATACAGCCTCAGTTGTCACTGTGTGGCCTCCTGACTCTTATCCGCTTTGGCCCTTTCGATCGTCACACCTCTTAGCTGCGGTGAACCAGTGACAACATCTTGCAATGTCACGTCAGAGAGAAATCCCGCGATATGAGCCCCCAGCGCATCCCAAAGGGCATGCGTCAAACAGCGCTTTTCGCCAACACAGCCACGATCTCCAACGCTGCAGCGCGTCATCTGAGTAGCTTCTTCGACTGCATTTAGAACTTCAGCGATGCTGATTTCGGAGGCGGCACGCGCCAACCGATAGCCGCCAGAGCGGCCCCGTACGCTGTCGACCAAGTGGGCTTTGCGCAATTGTGCAAAAATCTGCTCCAGATAAGCCATGGGCAGCGCCTGTCGGCGCGCAATTGCGGACAAAGGAAGCGAGTCAGCGGAGCCAAACTTGGCCAGATCCACCATCGCCATCACCGCATACCGGCCTTTGGTATTCAGCTCCAAATCCCACTCCAACAAACAACCAATGGTGGCCGGACCATCTGCCACACAGCCAACAGGGCGTGCACCGAACGTCTCACTTGCCTTTGACCACAGATCTTGTGCTAAGAACGCGCTCCACACCCAGCCAAGGCGCACAAACGGGCAACCACCTTTTTCGAACTATTCTAAACTTGGGCGGAATATGGAAATTCCGAGCGCTCAAGTCAAGTATTGATGAGGCACGATGTTGTGAAGTCGTCGTGTGTGCAAACTCCGACCTGCGTTGGTGCTGAGTGGTGGGCAAAAACAAGAACGCGGATAGAAACTGAGAACCCATGCCAGAACTGATTATCAACGGACCTGTTGGTCGCCTTGAAGCTCGGTTTCATCACGATGCCGGCAGCGACAGTCCCATCGCGCTGATCCTGCATCCACATCCGCAATTCGGCGGCACGATGAATAACCAGGTCGTCTACAGCCTATACTATGCCTTCGTCGAACGAGGATTTTCAGTCCTACGCTTTAACTTCCGTGGTGTCGGGCGCAGCCAAGGCATTTGGGATGGCGGTCCTGGAGAATTGGCCGATGCCGCATCCGCTCTCGATTGGATGCAAATTGTCAAACCTGATGCCAAGTATTGTTGGATCGCGGGTGTGTCCTTCGGCACGTGGATCGCCATGCAGTTGTTGATGCGGCGTCCCGAGATCGATGGCTTTATCTGCGTCGCACCACCGTCAAACCTCTACGACTTTTCCTTTCTCGCGCCATGCCCATCATCAGGGCTGATGGTCAACGGTGAAGCTGATCGCGTTGTGCCCACCAGTTCAGTTGCTGAGCTGACGCAAAAGCTCAAAACTCAGCGCGGCATCAATATCGATCATGAGGTCATTCCAGGGGCCAACCACTTCTTTGAAAACCAAATCGAACCGCTAAATTCTGTTGTCGGCGGCTATCTCGATATGCGCCTTGCAATGGCAGAAGAAGAATCCGCTAAAGCCAAAGAAATTGAAAAAGAGAAAGAACGCGAAAAAGAACGCCGCGCGGCCGAGCTAAAGGCACAGCAAGAAGAAAGTCAGAAAAAGCCTTAGGCGTTAAAACACCGGACAACGTTATGTGCCACGCTGCCGGCAAATGATCGCAAACTTATCTTTGCCCCAGCAGATCCGCGCAAATATATGCGTAAGGGCCCTGCCTGCCTCACAGGCGAGGGCTGGCACCGTTTCAGGGCACCCTACGACGTGCGCGAGCAGCATCAGCTGCCGGCCACAGCACTGTGGGGCGCCCCAATTGCAACAAAATTGATTCAAATTCGCATGCGACTTATGCCCGCTCGTCAACGACGTAATGACACGCGTGGTGAACATGCAGAGAGCGCCTGCTAACGTCATCCACTGCAGAAACGTCTAGGGACAAGTGAATTGGCTGTTGCCATTACCAGCGTTGTCGTCGCATGCGTTGCAATTGCAGCAATTGCGATTTGGTACTGCGTGGTTTTCCCACGACGCAGTCGGCCACAGGCGTTGCCGGATCTCAGCGCCACAGAACAACGTGTCAGTGAAGAATTGTCACGCCACATCCATGCCATCGCGCGTGGCCCGCGCAATATTGAACATTTTGAGGCTCTCGAAGCTGCCGCGAACTATATTGAAACCACCCTCAAAAAGCATGGCCTACAGCCAACAGTGCAAACTTTTGAGGTCGCCGGAAAATCAGTGCGCAACTTTGAAGTCTGCTTCGAACCCAGGAGTAAAGCTAAAGACGCTCCGACCATTGTTTTCGGCGCCCATTACGATACCGATGGGCATTCGCCTGGTGCGCACGACAATGGAACCGGCGTTGCCGCTGCTTTAGTGCTGGCGCGCACGCTTTCAGGTTGGCGACCAGAAAAACACCGCTTGCGGCTGTTGTTTTGGGTCAATGAAGAATTCCCATGGGGCAAGACACCAAACATGGGCAGTTGGCAACATGCAAAACGTCTGCACGACGCAAATGAAAATGTCGTTGGCGCCATCGCCTTAGAAACACTTGGATTCTTTAGCAAAGAACCAGGAAGCCAGAATCTACCCCGTCCATTTGATTGGATTTATTCAGATGTTGGTGACTTTGTCGCCTTTGTTGCCCTTCCTGGATCGCGTCGTTTTCTTGGTCGCGTCACGCGCACCTTCCGAGACTCAAGCCCATTTCCATCAATCGGCGGCCTCGCACCTGGATTTGTCGAAGGCGTCGATCTCTCGGACCACTGGTCGTATCACCAATTTGGCTATCCAGCTTTAATGGTCACGGACACGGCACCGTTCCGCAATCCCTATTACCATGCTGACAATGATCTACCCGACACCGTCGACTACCAGAGCTTGACGCATATCACTTTGGGACTGGACCAAATGCTGCGCACCCTTGTCCACTAGTCGGCTGTGACAGCAAACCCAAGCGCTCTAGATATTGGATATTGGCGGCCAGGGAACAAAGACACCACCTGTTTTGGGTTCTGAAACGCCGGTCGTTCCTGGAAACGTTATGGGCAATCCAAGCTCGGCACGCACGGCGAGATAACCCCACGCTTCCGCTTCAACGCTATCTCCGTTAAGGCCAATAGCGTCTCCGGCAATCACCGCTTCACCGAACTGTGCTCTCAATTGGCGCATTAAAGTTTGGTTGTGCCGGCCGCCCCCAATCACGATCCAAGTCTTCACCGGTCGCGAAAAAAAAGACGCGGCACGGGCGACACTTGCAGCGGTAAATTTCGTTAACGTCGCCGCACCATCGCTTGGCAAAAGATGCTCAATAGGCTGTGCCGAGAAATCGTTGCGGTCTAACGATTTTGGAGGCATTGCATCAAAGTATGCATGATCCAATAGAGCTTTGAGTGCTGCGTCATCAATACGCCCTGTTGCGGCAAGTTTGCCACCGTCATCAAAGGCAACACCCGTTCGGGCATGCATCCAATCATCGATGAGAGCGTTTCCAGGTCCGGTATCAAACGCCATGAGGTCAGCGTCGTCATCAATCCAGGTTACATTGGCCACGCCGCCAATATTGAGTACAGCCACCGGACGGGCAACGGTCGAGTCCAACAGAGCTTGGTGATAAACCGGCACCAGTGGTGCCCCCTGCCCCCCGTTCGCCATGTCGTTGGTGCGCAAATCATACACCACAGGACAGCGGACCAGCTCTGCTAGAAAGCGCCCATCCCCCAATTGGATCGTCATGCCCGCGTGTGGTCGATGCGCCACCGTTTGACCATGAAAGCCAATCACGTCGATCGTTTCACGGTCGATGCCCTGCTTTCGGAGAAAAGCTGAAACGGCCGCGCCATTGAGCTCGGTGAGTTCGCGCTCGGTCTCCGCCAACCGCCCTGGTCGATCGCCCGGACGCTTGCACAACTTTGCATCAGAAATGGCCTGCCTCAGCATCGCCCGCTGGTCATCGGTGTAGGCAAAGCTCATTGCCGGGCCGCGTTCGACTTGCATCTGCCCATCTGTACGCACAAGTGCGACATCAATGCCGTCCATTGACGTGCCGCTCATCACTCCAAGTGCGCGCTTCATCTTGCCGTCATCTCCCATCGGGTGCATGGTCTCGCCCGAATTGATGCCTTAGGCATTTGTCTCGACCCCCTCGGGTCTGCGCGCCCAGGAAGCCTTTGCCATCAATCATGATTAGCATGACCGTTCAAACCGCCAGTACCGTAAAAAAGACCCAATGACAAAACTCCGCAGCTCCTTTTTGAAAACGCTCGAAGCGCGTGGCTTTATTCATCAATGCTCCGACCTTCAAGCCGTTGATGCGTTGGCCGAGAAAGGCAAACTCATTGCCTACGTCGGATATGATTGCACAGCGCCGTCACTGCACGTCGGTTCTCTGATCTCAATCATGATGTTGCATTGGTTGCAATCCACAGGCGCTGGAAAACCTATTGTCTTGCTTGGCGGTGGCACCACACGCGTTGGCGACCCCTCGGGGCGCGACGAAACACGCAAGATTCTAACCCTCGACCAGATTGAAACCAACAAATCGGGGATACAGCGTGTCTTTGAACTGTTTCTTACCTTTGGCAGCACGGGCCAAGACGCTGTTGCGGTGGACAACGCCGATTGGTTAGCGCCGCTCAACTACATCGATTTTCTGCGCGACGTCGGCCAACACTTTTCAGTCAATCGCATGATGACCATGGATTCGGCTAAGCTGCGCTTGGATCGTGAACAGGAACTCTCGTTTATCGAGTTCAACTATATGCTGCTGCAAGCCTACGACTATGTGGAGTTGGCGCAACGCCACGGCTGCAATTTGCAAATGGGTGGGTCTGACCAGTGGGGCAACATTGTCACTGGCATGGACCTCGGCCGGCGCATGGGCACACATCAATTGTTTGCCCTTACCTGCCCGCTTCTGACCACATCATCCGGTGCAAAAATGGGCAAAACAGCGTCCGGCGCTGTTTGGCTCAACGAAACGCAATTGTCGGCCTACAACTATTGGCAATACTGGCGCAACACCGAAGATGCCGACGTCGTACGCTTCCTTAAGTTGTTCACAACAGTGCCGATGGATCAGATTGACGAGCTCGCACACCTTAAAGGCGCTGATATCAACGAGGCAAAAAAGGTCCTTGCAACAGAGGCAACACGCCTCGTCCACGGGGATGCGAAGGCAACCCAAGCGGCCGACGCTGCACAAAAAACGTTTGAGATAGGCGTGCATGCCGATGACCTGCCGTCTGTGACCATCGCTGCATCAGAACTCACCGGTGGCATTGGTGTGCTGACCGCATTTGTGTGCGCTGGACTTGTGAAATCCAACGGCGAGGCACGGCGGCAAATCAAAGGTGGTGGACTTAAGATAAACGACCAAGTCGTGACCAGTGATGGGCAAAACATCTCGGATAGCGATGTTACGGCTGACGGTGTCGTTAAACTTTCATTTGGCAAGAAGCGCCATGTCCTACTGCGTCCTGAATAGGATAAGCGAGTGGTTCGGCTGAAACCGATCTCGCTCTAGCGCGGCGTGCGTGTCCCAGATGACCAGCCATCAATCACTGGACTATCAGAGCTTCGACCGGAACCTTGGTTTCCACCGCCGGTTGACGCCGAGCTTGAGGCCCGCACGCGTTTTTCTGGTGGCAGGTCAGGGCGGCCTTGCTTGCGCGGCACAACCTTCGTACTCGGGTTTGTCAACTGGAAGATGTCCCGGAAGATTCCAGGAGCCACAAGCGACAATGGATTGACGATGACCTGGGGACGCTCCATCGAACCTTGGACCGCATACGTAATCCCAAGCATACCTTCGCACTTTGGCCCAGTGAAGATGTCTCCCAGCAGGGGAATACCGCACAGCGCACTGTTCAATCCCTGCAGCGGAATGTAAGTACCGCCTAAATTTACGCGGCGCTGGCGGTAGTCCACTTTACCGCGAACAGATGCACCGAGAACCGGTCCGCGCAAATAGGAGTCCCGAATGACAAACTGACCGTGTCCAACTGAAAACGGAAGTCGCAATCTTGAAAAATCAAACACCTGGCGTTGGGCTTTCTTTTTGCCTTGCGCACCGCCAGCACTTGCAAAGACCTCTGAGGCAACCGCGTCCCCAAGAATGCGGAAATTTTCAACCCATAATGTCCCTGTCTGCGACGCATCTCCTCGACCATCTAGATCAAGCTCTAACCGTCCGCGCCCGCCAACCATGTTGGGATAAAAATCAATCAGCTTGAAGACCGTACCGGCGTCATTTGATTCCGCAAATAGTGTTCGTTTTCCACTTGCGCGTTTAAGCAGGACGGCAACATCATTGCCATTTTCAAGCTTACCTTTACCGTTCAGTGAGGTCAGCTTTCCTGCCCGGTGCGAAATGTTGATCTCGAATTGCCGAAGCGTCGTGTTTCCACTACCGACCACATTTTCAATCCGTGCTTCAAGGTCAACACCCTTTGCAGGCTTGCGCGCTGATGGGCGTTCCTTGCTCAAGTCGCCAAGCGAGAACAGCGATTTGAAGAAAGTGCGTCCGTCATAGGTTGGGCCAACGACTTTGACCTTCCAAACCCGGCGGCTATTCAATTTTCCCTGTAGGCGCAATCGTGTCACGGTATCGACTGAGAAGTCAGGGAAATAATATTCCTGCAACGCTTTGTTTTTGCCGACCGCAGCCCAGCCCTCAATGGCGATACCTTGACCAACAACTTGGATGTTCTGCAATTCAATGCGATCATCGGCAGCACTGACAACATCAAACTCTAATTTTGTCGCACGACCCGACGGCTTGCGCCACGCCACCTCGGAAAATAACAAGTCTGCACTTGTTAGATCAGCCACAACGTGAATTGCAGGTGTGCCGCGGTCGCGCAAGCCAACGTTGATGACAACTGGAATCTCACCAGCCACAATGTCATTGATATCAAGACTGAGCTGATCGCGATCTGAAGCATCCAAACGCGTTGAGATCGTAAGCGGTGGTTGTTGATCCAGAGCACCACCGAGAATGTGCTGCCATTTGATTTTGGCGCCAACACCGTTGACTAAGATATCACCGGTCGCATCGACAGCCGTGTCGCTGATATCAACATCAAATACACCACCTCTAATCGCGTAGCCATCAATTTTCTTGCTGAGCCGAAAGTCTTTGACCTTCGCTTTTCCTTCGATCAGCTTTGGTTTACCTGCCTCACTACCATCTAACGGCAGCGCAAGTTTAAAGGTTCCTTCGACAAGACCTCGCACCGCATCTGTTGGTAGTGCAGAAACCGGAAGCGCCTCGGGGCGAAGTTTCTGCAATAGGTTCAAAACAGATTTGATCGGAGACTTCACTTTGAACGCCACCTCAGCCAAAGGCTTGTCTCCATAGAGATTGACAGCACTCAATCTTAGCGTCTTGAGGCCAACGCTATAACCAGCGCTGCCACCATCGCCTGCACTGACCGCAATTTCTGGAACCGTTACTTCCAGAACATCATTCTCAAGCCGGATCAGGGCCCGATCGGCGCGGGCAACAGCCAACGTTGGGTCCACTTTTGCTTCGAAGTCATCAACTTCAAGTGCAACAGAAATTCTTTCTCCCTGTGCCCCGCCTGCTGGCGCTTCTTGGCTCATATAGCCGCCGCTAACCAATCTCATTGTGCCCGACGTCACTTGCCCCTTGACAACATGACGCCCAACCCAGTCGCGCGCCGCAGGGGCCAGCGCCCGCGGCCATAACGCCGTTAGCTTTTTGAGATCACTTGATGTCAGCTTCGCTGAAACCTGCGTGCTCGGATGATCATCCCCGGCCAACAGCGTACCGTTTGCGGAAAACCCGACACCACCAGCGGACAGGTCAAACTGCTCTATATCAAGTTTGCCGTGCGTTAGAGAAAGTGTCCCTTGTGAAATCCACGAGTCAATTTTGACACCACCGACACCAAATTCCTTTGCAGCTAACATGCCGTCCACAGCATCAAATCGATACCGCCAAAGCTCTTCGCCGGTGACTTGCTGCTGCACGGGTGTTGCCTCCCCGGACACCGTTAAGAAACTGTCGGCCCATTGCAGCGTCGAAGGCGCGATTGTAAATCGCTTAGCGTAGCCGTCATAGGACACATTGAATACGCATCCATCCAGCTGCAGTGGTGTTCCACTGACGCTTGGCAGATGCACCTGCCCTGCCGCGAATTCAACTGCCAACGTTGCAGCTTCCATATCACCGGCATCGGTAACCTGCATGGTGGCGTCAAGCGCAACAGGCATATCAAGTGTCTCGAGCAAACTAAGTGCCGGCGCGGCTCGAGCAATGGAACTTGGCACCAAATCGCGTGCAGACGCCGTGAGCCGCACAACATTGTCCCGCTCAGTTTCAACTGTGCTGAACGAAAATACCCAGGGACCGCGATCAGACTGCACGCGAGCAGCACCAGAAATCGTGTTGCCACGTTTTTGATTCTCAAGGTCGACAGCAGCTTCCGCAATCAACCATTCCGTGCGCTGGCCTTCGTAATCGAGGACCACGGTGGCGTTGCGAACGCCAATTTCCTTGAGCGCGGCATGGGCATCGATGCCCTGGCGTGCGCGCGCATTCATATCTGAAACCAATCGCGCAATATCAATCCTGCGAGCAGCTTCGGTCTGCCCTGCGGAGGGAGCTTGGCGCGCTATAGAAGAGTCCACCAATCGATCGGGTGCGTTTTGCCCCTCACTGACCAACGCCGGAGGTTCAATCAGCTGTGTTGCAACCTGCAATGAAAAGCCACTTGCTTTGCGGTAAGTGACCAACAATTCTGGATCAATGAGGTAGACGCGCGACGGCACAATACGGCCAATGATAAGATCCAACGGGCGCAGTGACACGGATGCGACGGGAGCGGCAGCCACACGTCCCCCTGATGAATCCGTCAACGTAAGATTGATGAGTCGAAACTCGAAACCATTGTCCTCGGTCAACACTAGCGCCACATCGTCAACCTTGGCATTGAGTGCACCGAGACTGGTGGAGATGCTTTTTTCAATGGAACCAGCATAGCGGTCGAGCGAGATTGGGCCCTGCAAAAGGCGGGTGTAGATCACCACGCCTGCAATGCCGACCAACAGAAGCACCGGCAACAACCCCACAAAACACAGATTTGCCCGCCTGCGCCACGGACCAGCCTTGCGTCGACGTCTGCGGCGCGGCGCTGGCACGCGTTGCGTCAATGGCGGCGGTCGCTGGCTTTGACTCCTTGCCGTGCGTTCTCCGCCAAATGGTGCGCCTGTCGTCACCCGTTTGTCTCCCAAGACGTGTTGACCTCAATCAAAGCACCTGAAAACGTGACCGACATCATTGACGTGCAATAGCACAGCACCCATGGCCTCTGACCCCCAACGTCAGACGCGTTCTTTCTGGACAACACCTAAGTAAACGCAGACCCCGCCGACCAGCCGTCCGTAGCAGTAGGCGCCAAAATCGACTACTCGACACAATGCCACGATCAGGGTAGCGAAAAACGACAAAAGAAAGGCAGATTTACATGCTTCAACCTGGTGATAAAGCTCCCAATTTTGAAATCCCAGTCGATAACGGCAGCTCTTTTGAGCTGGCGCATTACAGGGGCCGGCCGGTCGTCATCTACTTTTATCCCAAAGACGACACTTCGGGTTGTACCGCCGAGGCGCGCGACTTCACCGCCGCAGCCGAGGACTTTGCGGACAGTGATGTCGTGGTGATTGGGATTTCGCCAGATTCGGTTGCCAGCCATCAAAAATTCAAAGCCAAGCACAGTTTCTCAGTTCTTCTGGGAGCCGACGAGGGGCGCAACGTCATCGAGCGTTATGGCGTGTGGGTCGAAAAGTCGATGTACGGGCGCAAATATATGGGCGTCGAACGGGCCACATTTCTGATTGATGATAAGGGCCGTATCGCACAAATTTGGCGAAAGGTTCGAGTGACAGGCCATATCAAAAAAGTCTTGGCTGCAGCCCGCGAGCTCTAAGCCACCTCACCAACTGGCTGCCCCGCTCAGGTCGTTTTTGGGCTTCACCATCGTTACGCGAGATGGTTTAAGGGGAGCTAGGGGGCCCGTTCAGGAATGAAAAGAGCGCTCTCACCCGTTGAATTGCCGCTCTGGCACGCGCAAGGTTCGTGACCAGAGCCTGGAAACGTGCTAGCACGCGGTCGCGGGGAATGTGAAGTCTTTACGCGGCCAATCGGCCCGGTTGAAATACCCACACGTAGCTCTGGT
>JAHZKN010000036.1 GCA_022600335.1 Alphaproteobacteria bacterium | reverse complement strand
TTTTAACGACAGGTGCAATCGTTTGCGTACCGAAGGCAAGAGCTGCAACCGCCTGCGCGCCACCAATACGATAGATTTCGGCGACACCTGCTAAACGGGCCGCCACCAATACCAACGGGTTCAATTCGCCATCCGGTGTTGGCACCACCATGACAATGCGCGGCACACCGGCGACAGCAGCTGGCACTGCATTCATTAGTACAGAGCTTGGATAGGATGCCGTCCCGCCTGGCACATAAAGACCGACACTCTCGACGGCCGACCAGCGGTCTCCTAGTTCGGCACCAACACGATCCGTGTAACGGTCGCTCTGAGGCAGCTGTCGCTGGTGGTGTTCGCGAATGCGATCCCGCGACAGCTCCAGTGCAGACATCGCCTCCGGCGCAACCTGTTCCACGGCACGATCGACTTCGGATTCTGAGACAGAGAGACCCATTTTTGACAGATCAACGTTGTCAAATTTTTGCGAAAGTTCAATCAATGCCGCATCGCCGTTGCTGCGCACGTCATCAAGGATGCCACGCACAACCGCGTCGACGTCTTCTGAGACCTCGCGCTTATCTGCAAGCAGCGCATCAAAGGCGTCTGCGAACGCGGAATCGTTTGTGGCCAGCCACTTCGCCATCTTTGCCTATCGTCTCCTCACTGGTGTATTTCTAAAACGAACCTGTCGCAAAGGCATGCTCAGTCCCCGATCGAATGATCAGGTTTCTTTTTTGTCGCCCACTGTGCGCCAAGATCTCGAAGTTCTGCCTCGATGCATTCAACATGCAGGCGAAGTGAAGCGTCCCCTGAAAATACGAGATCGATTGTTCCCGATGGCTCCTCACCAGCCTCAAACGTCACTGCCAGTAGCGATAACACGCGTGACTTATCGTTGAGATCGATGCCGGAAAGTTGTGCCCGCGCGACGCGCTCAAATCTGAGCCCGGAACGAATACGTGAGAACTGCCCATCCGATGTCTGAGGTGCGCCACTCCAATCAAAGCGATTGAGGACCATTGCGAACCGCTGTTCACCGGCAAGGTAGGTGAGATCCTCAACGCGCAAGACTGCATCTTGCAATTGTGCGGAAAGAACACTCAAATCTTCTGCATCCAGCGCCATCAATTTCAAGTTTTGCATGAAAACCCTTATCCTTAGAACGCTGCAGACCACGCCTCAGTTTGTGGTGTATCTTGGTATCTTGCGTCGTGAGAGATGGCCCGTTTGATAGCGGTCACAGGATCACAGTGCAATCCATCAATCACCGCTTAACCGTTCAATATTGGCACCGCACCGGGTCAGCTTCTCTTCCAGCTGCTCAAACCCGCGATCCAGATGGTAAACGCGATTGATGATTGTCTCGCCCTCCGCCATCAACCCGGCGATCACCAAACTAACCGAGGCTCGGAGATCGGTGGCCATCACCTGCGCGCCATGTAGGTGTTCAACGCCGGTGATTGTAGCCGTGTCCCCATGTTGGTGAATCTCTGCACCCAAACGCGCCAACTCTTGAACATGCATAAAGCGGTTCTCAAAAATAGTCTCGCGTATGACGCTGGTACCAGCTGCTCGCGTCATCAAGGCCATGAACTGGGCTTGCAGATCTGTCGGGAACCCAGGAAACGGCTGTGTCTCGACGGAAACCGGATTCATCGACGCGCTGTTGCGTACGACGCGCAAGCCGTTGTGCGTCCGGCTAATCTCAGTGCCCGTTTTAGCCAGTATATCGAGAGCGTTTTGCAACAAGTCCGGCCTCGTGTCGGTCAGTGTGACATCACCGCCCGTCGCTGCGACGGCCATGGCAAAGGTGCCCGTCTCAATGCGATCGGGCAACACCGCATGCACAGCACCTTCAAGTCTGTCGCGACCCTGAATTTTCAAGGTTGAAGATCCAATACCTTCAATTTCAACGCCCATCTTGACCAGACACTCTGCGACGTCGCCAATTTCAGGCTCACGCGCAGCATTCTCAATGATCGTTTCGCCTTTGGCCAACGCCGACGCGAGCAAGACGTTATGCGTTGCGCCAACAGACACTTTAGGAAACACAACGCGGTTTCCCACCAGGCCGCCAGGTGCCGTCGCAACCACGTAGCCGTTTTCAATTTCTATATTGGCCCCCAGCGCCTTTAGGCCATCAAGATGCAAATCGACAGGCCGCGTTCCAATCGCGCAGCCGCCTGGCAACGACACGCGCGTCTTATGCATGCGCGCCAGCAGCGGCCCAAGTACCCAGAAACTTGCCCGCATGCGCGACACCAATTCATACGGTGCTGTGGTATCAACAATGTCACGCGCCGTGAGATGAAAGGTTTCGCCAATATGCTGCTTGGGGCCCGGCCGCTTGCCATCAACAGCAAGGTCAACGCCATGGTTGCGCAAAATACGCGCCAGCAAATTGACATCGGCTAGGTTAGGAACATTTTTCAGAGTCAAACGATCTGCTGTCAGCAAGCTCGCGATGAGCAGCGGCAAGGCGGCATTTTTTGCACCCGAAATAGGAATGCTGCCTTCAAGCCTATTGCCACCAACAATCTTGATGCGATCCATCGCCCTACCCTATTGAAAACCCAATCGCCAAAAATTCGGCCCACACCGCTTGGGGTGTTTGAAACATGCCCGTGCAGCGGGATGCTTAGTCTGTTGAGGGCCAACCTGCCAAGGGGGCGAACGCCAAATTCAATCCTTGCACTCGAAAAACGCGGGTTTTGAACAGAGCCGACGGTGCAGCACCGCGCCAACCCCATGTTTGAGCGTGTTGAAACGTGCAGCGATGTGGAACCCACAGCCCTCACGAATCAGCCGTTTCGTCTTGATCGCCACTACCCGGCACATGCCCGTTATCTTGATCTTGCGCGTCTTGCCTCGCCTGATCCGATTCGTGGGCTGAAGCCTGGTCATACCCCTGATCTGAGCCCGCGTCGACGTTCTGACCTGACCGGGCTCGAGCTTGCTGTTTGCGCCGCTTCAGGTTATCACGCAGTGCAGATTCAAGGCGCGCCTGGCGCGTTTCAGAGCGGACTTTCCCGCCGCTTCTGCTATCTCCCGTCGCTGTTTTGGGTTGCTTTACCATTTGGCCGTAATGCTCACGTATCATAAACCGATGTGGCGCACACATCTGCCGATGCTTGCCCCAATCTAGGTGTTGTGGCAGTGTCGCCGCGCTTCGTAAACTATGATTTGGCAAGACCACGGTTCTAAGGCGGTCGACCAAATGTTTTCACG
>JAHZKN010000340.1 GCA_022600335.1 Alphaproteobacteria bacterium | reverse complement strand
GAGAACTACACCGATGGACAGTCAATCGGCACCGACCCTGACTCAAAAACTGGCGGCGGAATTTCTCGGCACCGGCTTACTTTTGACCGCAATAGTTGGTTCCGGAATCATGGCGGTCAATTTGGCAAGCGGAAATGTGGCCCTTTCCTTGCTTGCTAACGCCATCGCGACCGGTGCAGCACTTGTCGTGTTGATAGTTATTTTTGCACCTGTGTCGGGCGCGCATCTTAATCCAGCCGTGTCACTAGCCTTTCGCTTGCAGGGCGAACTTTCAACGCCTGATACTGTGGCTTACTGCGTCGTTCAAATCGTTGCAGGCTGTCTCGGTGTTCTTCTCGCACACGCAATGTTTGATCAGCAGCTATGGCAGAGCGCGACCGAGGTGCGGACAGGCGCCAGCCAGTGGTTATCCGAAGCGGTGGCGGCCTTTGGTCTGATCTTGACCATTCTTCTGACACGGAGAGCGCGACCTGATCTTGTCGCGGTTACAGTCGGACTTTACATCACGTCGGCCTATTGGTTCACGGCTTCGACTTCGTTTGCCAATCCGGCTGTCACCATCGCACGATCTTTGACAAATACGTTTACCGGTATTCGGGCTGAAGACGTGCCTTTGTTTCTGAGTGCGCAAATCATTGGTGCCGTGGCCGCTTGGCTGGTGGCGTGCGGGCTCGAAGTGCGCTCGCACGGTGACTAAATCGGAATTGAAATCACGGCGCGCAGTCCACCGATTGTGCTTTCGCCGAGTTTGATATTGCCACCATGGCTGCGCACAATGTCATGCGCGATGGCAAGGCCAAGACCCGTGCTGCCATCACCTTGTGTGCGGGCTTGGTCTAAGCGATAGAACGGACGAAAGACGGCCGTGCGTTCACGTTCGGGAATGCCAGGTCCGTTGTCATCAACTTCAACGCGCACCCAACCTTGTTCTCGTGCGACACGGATGATGATCCGGTCACCGTAGCGGACAGCATTCGATACGAGATTGGTAATGGCGCGCTTAAAGGCATTGCGTTTTATCGGCACCTTGAGGCCTTTTTGACTACTACGAACTTTCAATTCGATCGGTACGCCATAGACCTGCGCTTCATCGCTCACTTCGCTCAGCAAGTCGTGAAGATTAGTCGGCGTTGACTCTTCACCTTCGTCGCCACGGGCAAATGCCATGTAATCTTCCAGCATATGCTGCATTTCATTGATGTCGGATTTGAGCGAGTCGACTTCGTCTGACTCTCCGAGGAACGCAAGTTCAAGCTTGAATCGGGTCAGGATCGTCCGTAGATCGTGACTGACCCCGGCGAGCATGGCTGTGCGTTGATCGACGTGGGTCGTGATCCTTTCACGCATTTCCAAGAATGCTTCTGCCGCATCTCGAACCTCCCGCGCGCCCCTTGGTTTGAAATCTTCTGGGACGCCGCGGCCCTTACCAAACTCACTTGCTGCTTCTGCAAGGCGCAGAATTGGTCGGATCTGATTGCGTAAAAACAAAATGGCGACAGTGAGCAAGATGATGGATGTGCCTACCATCCACAACAGGAAGATGTGCGAATTTGAGGCATAGGTTTGCGATCGCGTTGCAATAAAGCGCAGCATTGCGTCGGCATGTTTGACGCGGATTTCAACCAACCTCGAATCGCCAACTGTATCAATCCAAAACGGACGCTTGACGTGGTTGCTGATTTCGCGCGATAGCGCCTGATCGAGGATGCTGAAGAACGGCTTTGGACGTGGTGGCGGCAAATTGCCCGGCGGTAAAATCTGCATAGACAAGTCGAGCTTGTCCCGGGCCAGCTTGATCAGTCTGTCGTGCTTATTTTTTGATGTGTCGTATTCATAGACTTGGATCAACGATGCAATGTCGCGGGCCGTAGCTTCAGAAAGTCGCCGCGTGACCCATTGCCAATGTCGCTCCATGAAGACAAATGCGATGACGCCTTCCAGAACAACAATCGGTGCGATAATGATAATCAACGCGCGGGCATAAAGGCCCTTCGGCATTATGTCTGCGAGAAGCGACGCCAAGCTTGACCAAATGTCGCCCAGCCATGATGGGACAGCGCCAACGCTTGGGGACAGTGACGGCGTCGGTTCAGTGTCGCGGATGAACATGCGAGGCTTGCGCATTCGCTTGGCCTTACCTTAATCGATGTAGAGGATATACCCCTTGCCGCGCACGGTCTGCAGGTAGACCGGATTTGACGGGTCGACTTCTATTTTGCGTCTGAGGCGATTGATTTGCACATCTATGGCGCGTTCGCTGCCAGTTGAGTCGTCGTTGCATAGTTCGTGACGTGGAACTGTCGCGCCCGGTCTTTGCGCAAACTGGCGCAGTAGGTCACGCTCACGTTCGGTGAGGCGGATGGTTTCGTCGCTTTTCTTCAGCTCGCCGCGGGCGATGAAGAAAATGAACTCTCCCATGTGGATTTCATCATGTGGCCCCGCTGGCGGGCGTCCCCGCCGTAAGATATTGCGAATGCGCAACAGTAACTCACGCGGCTCGAAGGGCTTTGGTAAATAGTCGTCGACGCCGGCTTCAAGTCCTTCAATGCGATCTTCTGGGTCGGCACGTGCGGTGAGCATGATAATTGGGACATCACACTTTTCTTTGAGTTCGCGTGCGAGCACCATTCCGCTATCACCCGGCATCATCACATCGAGCAGAATGAGATCGAATGTTAGTCCGCGCATTGCGGCACGCGCACTTGCTACGTCACTTGCGTTGGTGACACGAAAGCCGGACTCGAACAAGAATCGTGAAAGAAGATCTCGGATCTTCTTGTCGTCATCAACAACCAGAATGTGGACAGCATCATCTGGCAACTGAGCCATGGTGGGTGCTGGCGACGGGTCTGTCACAAACTCAATCCTTTTTCCGCTGTTGCATGTCACAATCGGTGTCAAAAATTTTAATCAACGATCTTACGTCGCTGCGTTGTTCTTTCGAAATCATGGCCAGCAAAAATTTATGCGTGGCTTCCTCGGCGCCCGGACCAGCCTCATTAAGCGCGTCAGCAATGCGTTTGACCTGTAAGT
>JAHZKN010000339.1 GCA_022600335.1 Alphaproteobacteria bacterium | reverse complement strand
CGGTTGTTCAGTTTCTGGGATCTCGTCCAGCTCTTCCACAAAAACGGCACCTTTGGCCCGCAAGGCGTCGACCACGAACCGATTGTGAACAATCTCATGGCGGACATAGACCGGAGCCCCGTATTTCTTGAGTGCTAATTCAACGATCTGGATGGCCCGATCAACACCGGCACAAAAGCCGCGTGGGGCGGCAAGGAACAGGGTTAACGGTCGCCTCGGTTTGGCCTTAGAACGTTGCTCAATTGTTGACGGATCTGGGGTGCTGGCCATGTGGGGCTATATGCTTTGAAATGAACGCGTGTAAGGCTGTTTGTGGCGGTTCTGGTGGTAACCCTGCCAAAGTGTTCCACGCTTCGGTTTGGAAACTTATTATGAAGCGGTCGGACTGATTCGGCAGGCTCCAAGGCGTGGTCGGTTACCGTGCTAGGAGCGGTTACAGTGACGTTGATTATGCGGGTAGGAACTTGAGGATGCAATCCATCACTGAACATTGGAGGACGACATCGCTGAAGCTGGCGATGCTCGTGTCCACAGCGGTGCTTGCAGGGTGTGGGCTTCCCTCACTCACCTCCGGTTTTGGCGGTTCTTCGTCGACGGCAAGCCAGGCAACGTCCGGTGTGAGCGAAGAGCAACTGCTGGCGGCTGCTCAAAATGCCAATGCCGGACCGTCAGCCGGTCTCGATACAGGATCGATTTCACCTGGCTGCCCAAAATTTGTTGTTTGGCCGCAGGAAAACAATTTCACGGTGTATGAGCCGGGCCGCGAAGGCGATGGTCTGGCGGTAATGCACCGCGGTGAAATTACCAAGACCAAACGCGAATGCACCATTGGGGCCGGACAGGTCTCCGTGCGCTACGGTTTTTCCGGCCGCGTTCTGCTCGGGCCACGCGGTCGATCAGGCCAAGTGGCGTTGCCCGTCGACGTTAAGGTGACGGACACAGATCGGAAAGAAGTTGCAAAAGATTCATTGACGGTGAATACCGACGTTGCGGTTGAAAATCCGATTGGATACTTTTCTGCTGTGCGGGTGATCACGTTTAATGTGCCTGAGGGTTCTCGCCCAGGCGACATGGAAGTGCGCGTCGGTTTCCATAAAAAGCCAACTATGGTCGACCCAAAAGGTAAAGCCGGCTAACGCAGGCCCAGTGGCTGACATCCATCGATCGGGGCGCGTCATCGCGCCGTTTTTTTTTTGCAAATCGGCGTTGTCTTGATAGGGCCTGAGAACTCACAGCAGTTCTGGTTTGAAAAAAGAAATGGCCAGGCAAACAAGGCCTGGCCAAAGTCAAATTCCCCCAAGTGTCACTGGTCCAATTTTGCATTGGACTCCGGCTGATGATGTGCAGCCTGTTTGTTCTTCCTTGTTTTCCGTAAATCCTGTTGCAGCGTGTGCCTGGTTGCGCGTGAAAAGCGAACCGAACCGGGCCCTTGCGCTCAGTTCAGTTTGCCCTTGAGATCGCGTAGGGCTTCATCGAGCAGCTTGTTGCCCCCGGCACCTGCAAGTTTACCTTTGAGCACGGTTTCAGCGGCTTGGATCGCAGCATCAACAGCGGTGCGGCGGACATCTGCGATGGCCTGCGTTTCCGCGCGCGAGATTTTTTCTTCGGCTAACCGCGTGCGCCGTTCTAATGATTCTGCCGTCGCCTTGCGGGTTTCGGACGCCAAGGCTTCGGCTTCCCTTTTGGCTTGCTCAATAATCGTTTGGGCTTCGTCGTCAGCTTCGCGTGCCTTGCGCTGATAGTCGGCGAGCAGCTGTTGAGCTTCTTCTCTCAGACGGCGGGCGTCATCCAGCTCAGTGCGAATTTTTTCCGCCCGTTCATCAAGCGCGCCTGTGATGAGCTTAGGTACGCCATAATAAAACAGAATGCCAAAGAACATCAGGAACGAGATGAGGACCCAAAATTCTGCGCCTTGCGGGTTAAACATCGTGGCCTCTTACTTTGCAGTCGATGATGGCAACGCCCGGCGGGCATCTTCTACGCTGATCTCGTCGCCAACCAGTTTAGAAACAATGGCAACAGCGGTATCCGCAGCGATCGTATTGACGCTGTCTAACGCTTTTTCCTTGGTGGCTGTGATGCGTGCTTCCGCGTCTATGAGCTTGGCAGCAAGTTGATCTTCAACTTTGGCTTGCTCTGCGCTCACCTCAGCATTGAGTGCATCACGCTCTTTACGTGCGATAACAGATGCATTGGAGCGGGCATCGGAAAGCGCTTTTTCGTAACCAGAAAGTGCTTTGTCCGTTTCGTCCTTTAACCGTTCAGCAGCGTCAAGGTCGCGTTGGATGCGGTCACGGCGCTCTTCAATCACTTCGCTGACCCGCGGTAGCGCCACACGCGATAAGATCACGTAGAGGACCCCAAACGTCAAAGCCAGCCAAAACAGTTGCGGTGCAAAGTTTGCCGGGTCTAGCGGCGGAAACGCTTTTGCATGGCCCGCGTCATGGGGCACTTCAGTGCCGGTGGTCACAGCATCTGGGGTCACCGGATCTGCTGGTGCCACGTGCGGGGTTTCAGCGCCTGTTGTCGGGGTGTCGACCATACCCAAATCCAAGTTAAGTGCGAAAACAGAGGGTGCAGATTAAACCGTGACGGGCAGGCGTCGGCATTTGTCGTGCCAACACCTGCCCATCATGAAATCGCGCGCTCCTAAGTGAAGAGCAACAGGAAGGCAATCAGCAGAGCAAAAATGCCAAGGGCTTCAGTCACGGCGAAGCCGAAGATCAGGCGGCCGAACTGACCGTCAGCAGCTGATGGATTGCGCAGAGCGCCCTGCAGAAACTGGCCAAACAAGTTGCCAACGCCGATAGCGGCGGCGCCGGTGCCAATTGCGGCCAGGCCTGCACCGATGAGCTTTGCTGAAGCTGGATCCATAAGTTTTATCTCCTGTGATTGAAACGTGACATTCGGTTTCGTGGGTTGGGACGTTAATGCGCCGGATGCAGCGCATCGTTGAGATACATGCAGGTTAACAT
>JAHZKN010000338.1 GCA_022600335.1 Alphaproteobacteria bacterium | reverse complement strand
CTGCAACACGAACCGAAGGGGTGCCAACATCATTAAGCAGCTGACGCTCTGGCATCCGTTTGGCCGATGTCCTATAAGCGGCACAAAAGTGGACGATCCTCTTTCTGCGCACGTCGCCGGAAGGCCGGAAGAGGGCGTCGCACGTTTCTGTTGAAGATGGAGTACACCGTGATGGCCACCAAATGGTCACCTGAGAGCTGGCGCAATCTGCCGATTGTCCAGGTTCCGGACTATCCCGATCAAGACAAGCTGCAATCCGTTGAAGCCAAATTGGCGACGTTTCCGCCCTTGGTTTTTGGCGGTGAAGCGCGCGATCTCAAAGGCCAACTCGCTGACGTCGCTGTTGGAAAAGGCTTCCTGTTGCAGGGCGGCGATTGTGCCGAAAGTTTTCTAGAGCATCACGCCGACAACATCCGTGACTTTTTTCGTGTCTTCCTGCAAATGGCCGTCGTGTTGACGTATGCTGGTGGGTTGCCGGTCGTCAAAGTTGGACGGATTGCTGGCCAGTTCGCCAAACCGCGTTCCTCCCCCACCGAAAAGAAAGATGGCGAGGAGCTTCCAAGCTACCGCGGTGACATTATTAATGGCTCTGAGTTTACGCCAGAAGCGCGCATTCCGGATCCCAATCGGCAGATCGAAGCCTATCGTCAATCTGCTGCAACACTCAATCTCCTGCGCGCGTTTGCAGGTGGCGGTTATGCCAACCTGGAACGCGTGCATCAGTGGACACTTGGTTTTGTGAAAGACAGCCCACAAGGCCACCGCTATCAGGAGTTGGCGGATCGGATTTCTGAAACGATGAATTTCATGCGCGCCTGTGGTGTGACTGCGGATACGACGCGTGAGCTGCAATCAACACGGTTCTATACCAGCCATGAGGCGTTGCTGCTTGGTTATGAGCAGGCGCTTGCGCGCTGTGACTCGACGACGGGTGATTGGGTTGCCACATCAGGCCACATGATTTGGATTGGCGACAGAACGCGTCAACCAGATCATGCCCACGTGGAATTCTGCCGCGGCATTACAAACCCAATCGGTTTGAAATGTGGTCCAACGCTTGATGGCGATGGCCTGCTTGGCTTGATTGACCAGCTCAATCCGAAAAACGAGTCGGGACGTTTAACACTGATTTGCCGATTTGGCTTTGATAAAGCTGAGAAGCATTTGCCTGGGCTTATCCGCGCCGTTGAACGGGAAGGCCGGTCTGTTGTGTGGTCGTGCGATCCAATGCATGGCAACACAATTTCAGCCGCAACCGGTTTCAAGACTCGCCCCTTCGATCGGATCCTAAAAGAAGTCGAGCACTTCTTTGACATCCATCGCGCGGAGGGTACCCACGCTGGCGGAATCCATGTCGAAATGACCGGACAGAACGTCACTGAGTGTACGGGTGGTGCTACCGCCATTTCTGAATCAGACCTGATGGATCGGTATCACACCCATTGCGATCCACGGCTAAATGCGGATCAGGCATTGGAGCTGGCATTCCTGGTTGCAGAGCGGATGAAACTCGAGCGTGAAGCCCGCGATAGCGATCGCCAAACCGCTGCCACGGCATAGCGACTGATGCCATCAGGTGTCTCTTCTTTGTGTGCCAGATGGCAGGCTGGCGAGCTGCGGGCCAGTGCGCAGTTTCAACACGCCCTGCAACAGTTAAGAACTCATGACGTCTAAGCCTCTCACTGAACTTAGAATTGCGCTGGCCCAGCTCAACCCGTGTGTGGGTGATCTTGAAGGCAATCGTGCAATGGCGTTGGCCACAATTCAAAGTGCAGGCGCGTCAGGTGCCGACTTGGTTGTCTTTTCTGAACTGTTCATCACCGGCTATCCGCCAGAGGACTTGGTCTTGAAGCCGGCGTTTCAAGATGCTGCGCGTCGCACGCTGGAAGACCTGGCCGGCGCGAGCAAAGATGGTCCCGGCGTCTTGATAGGCACGGTGTGGGTTGAAGAGGGCAAACTTTACAATGCTGTTGTGCTGTTGGAGCAGGGCAAAATTGCAGCCGTGACCAAGAAAGTGGTGCTGCCGAACTATGGCGTCTTTGATGAAAAGCGGGTGTTTGCCAAGGGCCCGATGCCCGGCCCCATTCCGTTTCGCGGCGTCAAAATAGGGGTGCCGATCTGTGAAGACATCTGGCGGGAGGATGTGACGGAGTGTCTGGAGGAAACGGGCACAGAAATTCTAATCGTTCCAAATGGCTCGCCGTTTGATTGGAAAAAACCAGATGTGCGCTTGAATGTGGCTTTGGCGCGGGTGACGGAAACGGGTTTACCGCTTGCTTATGTCAACCAAATTGGTGGCCAGGATGAATTGGTCTTTGATGGTGCATCCTTTGTACTCAATGGCGATCATAAACCCGCCATTCAAATGCCGACCTGGCAAGAAAACGTGACGCTGACCAACTGGCGAAAATCGGAAAATGGCTGGCATTGCGAAAGCCAACCACTTGCAGCGCTGGAGAGCGGAGATGCGGGGGCTTATCAGGCCACCGTTCTCGGCCTCAGAGATTATGTTGAAAAGAATGGCTTCCCGAGTGTTGTGTTGGGACTTTCAGGTGGTATCGATTCAGCTCTTGTTGCAGCTATCGCAGTTGATGCACTGGGACCTGATTGTGTCCACGCTGTGATGCTACCCTATCACTATACGTCAGAAGAAAGTCACAACGATGCAGCAGCGACAGCCAAGAACCTTGGGCTGCGGTACGACACAATTGAAATTGCAGATGCCGTTTCTGGAGTCGAGGCGACACTTAAAGATGTGTTTAAGGGCCAATCGGCCGACGTGACGGAAGAGAACATTCAAAGCCGCTTGCGTGGTGTGATCTTGATGGCCATCTCAAATAAGTTTGGCGCGATGGTGCTCACCACCGGTAATAAATCTGAGATGTCGGTCGGTTACGCCACGCTCTATGGCGATATGAATGGTGGGTTCAACCCCATCAAAGATCTTTACAAGACAGAAGTGTACCGGCTATCGGCATGGCGTAATGCGCACAAGCCAGTGAACGGTCTTGGACCCTCCGGCGAGGTCATCCCGAAGAATATTTTGCAAAAGGCTCCGACTGCAGAACTGAGAGAAAATCAAACCGACCAAGACTCTTTGCCACCTTATGATGTGCTAGACGCCATTCTTATGGGATTGGTGGAAGAAGAAGCAACCGTGGACGAAATTGCAGCACAGGGTATTGATCGGACACTCATCCACAAAGTGGAACACCTGCTTTATGTTTCAGAGTATAAGCGGCGTCAGGCGGCGCCCGGCATCAAGATTTCAGCGCGCAATTTTGGCCGAGATCGCCGCTATCCAATTACCAACCGGTTCCGTGACCGGACTTGAATTCGGCGCAAAGCATGCCGCAATCGGTGCGGTTCTTCCCCTTTGCCTCGTTTCATCTGGCACACATAAGCAAGGAAAGAAACGCAATCCATGGCAACCAAACTTCGCTTTGCGCCAAGTCCAACGGGCCTCATTCATATTGGCAACGCGCGCACAGCCATTTTGAATTATCTCTATGCGCGAAAGCATGGCGGCGAATTTTTGCTGCGCATGGACGATACGGACCTGGAACGCTCAAAGCCAGAATTTGCCGATGCCATTGAGCGCGACCTCGCGTGGTTGGGACTCAATTGGGATCAAAAAGAGCGTCAGTCTGATCGCATCGCCCGCTACTTGGAGATGGCAGAAAAGCTGAAGGCTGCAGGGCGTCTCTACCCTTGTTATGAAACGGCTGACGAGCTCGATCGCAAACGCAAGCGCCAGTTGGCACGCGGTATGCCACCGATTTACGATCGCAAGGCCTTAAGTCTGTCGCGCGATGACGTTGCAAAGTTCGAGGCGGAGGGACGCAAGCCACACTGGCGGTTTCGCTTAGCCAACACACCATCCGACACGCCCGTTGAGCCAGTTGCGACACAGGTTACTTGGGACGATCTCGTTCGTGGTGCGCAAATGGTGGACGTTGGCTCTCTTTCAGATCCAGTGTTGATCCGTGAAGACGGCACATTCCTCTACACGTTGACCAGTGTCATTGATGATTGGGATCTGGGCGTCACGCATATTATTCGTGGTGACGATCACATTACGAACACCGGCGTCCAGGTGCAGTTGTTTGAAGCCGTCGGCGCAAAAGCACCAGCCTTTGGCCATCACAGTCTTTTGACAGCAGCTGATGGCAAGGCCCTGTCCAAACGACTTGGCTCGCTGTCATTGGCCAGTTTGCGCGAACAAGGCTTAGAAGCCATGGCTGTGGTTAGCCATGCCGCCCTGATTGGTACATCGGATGCGATTGAACCGCATAAGACAATTGAAAGCCTGGCAGAGCTGTTTGATGTCGGAAAAATTTCCACAGCACCCGCGCGCTTTTCTGAAGATGAGCTGCGGGGCCTCAACGCTAAGCTTTTGCATACGCTGAGCTATGGCGATGTGGCAGAACGCCTGCAGGCGATGGGTGTCACGGATGGCGAGGCCTTTTGGCAGGCGGTGTCTGGCAACCTTGAGATCCTCAGCGATGCCCAAGCCTGGTGGAGCGTGGTTTCTGGGCCCATCACACCGGTGATTGAGAATGCTGACTTTCTTGCTAAGGCCAGCACTGCGTTGCCGGCTACACCGTGGGACCAGGATACGTGGAAGACATGGACCAACCAGGTTAAAGCGGAAACGGGCGCCAAAGGGCGCGCGTTATTTCATCCCCTGCGCCTGGCGCTAACCGGACAAGAGTCGGGTCCTGAGATGAAAGCTCTATTGCCGTTGATCGGTCGCGACCGCGTGGTACAGCGTCTCCAGGGCGAGCAGGCTTAGCGGAATTTTGTGCGGACCGGTACCATCTGGGCGCAGCAGTTGCCTAACGAGGTTGCGTTTGCGCACTCCAGCCTTCGGCGATTGCGGGACCTTCAGGTGTGCGTGACTGGCTTGGTCCAGCTTGCCCTAAATCAGAACGCTGAACGGCGGCCGGATCGGTGGCATTTGGTGAATATTCCGCCATTTTGCACGAGCAGCCTTTGACATACTCTTTGCGATAGCGAAATGCTGTTTTGAGATCGGTATAGAGTTGGTTGCCTTGTGTCGACACCATCTGCTCAACCGCCCCACCCGGGTTCTGATAGTAGAACAATTGGGCGGGTGCAGCGCATTTGGATTGGCAGCGTTCCGCGTCACGGCCAAAATGATTGGGCAATGTCGAGAAGCTAATGGGGAAATAATACCCATCACAAAGACGCACGCATAAGGTGCGGTACGTGGCGTAAGGAAGAGCTGAGTTATAACGCCCCAACGCGCCATCATAGCCAGTACTCTCGTCATCCTGCCATAGAGAGGAGAATGGATTTTGATCGCGGCGGCGAGCCTGGCGCACATAGTTCTCGCCACATCCATTGCGCGCAAGTTCTCGAATGATGTCGTCTTGATAGGAGCGACCAGACGAAGAGTTGATCTGTTGCAATTGGATTTCAAGCTCCGCCAGGCGACGCTTATGGGCCAGGCGGTCATTGGCAAGCTTGATGCACCGACGCGTCCGCTTCAAGGTTTTGGAAAATAGAAAATAACTATAGCAGTTCTTTTGTTCCAAGCTGGAGTCGGCTGCCTGCATGGCTCGGCGCGTATTTCTGATGTCTTCACTCAGGGCAGGAATTTGATCGCGGCCCCGGTTCGCGCTCTTGCTCTCCTGCACCAAACGTTGTTCGAGCTGCAGGCAGATGTCGCCAGCGGGCGCCCAGCCGCGTGGATCATCGAAGCCGGTGCCGCGCGGCGCTGGGCGCGGGCGGGGTTTGGTCTCAGTTGCCCACGGCCATTGAAAGCCTTGTGCCAGAAGTTCCGGTGGTGCGCTGAGGAAGCCAACAGCAAGCGCCAAGCTGGCGAGCCCGAATGTCAGTTTTGTGCCAGTTTTTTTGACCGGCGACACGACAGAATGGGGACGCTGCTTTGCAGTATCGTTTGGATTTTGCTTCAACACAGTACAGTCATCCGCGACTAGAACTTCCGCAACGAAGGGTTTGTCAACATGAGGCGCTGCGGTCTGACAAAAGTAGTCGGTACGAGGTCCACAGTCTTAACATTTGGGCCAAATCGACAGCGGCACCATGTGCCCCCGGGCGCTTTGTGCCCTCGGCGCCATGTGCCTTAGGCACTATGTCTATGCTCGCTTATGCGGTCAATGCGGAGCAAATGCGGCATGGCGGTACACTCGCGATTTATGTGGGTAAAATAGCAGCCTGTTTCGGCGATATTCGCCGTGATGTGCCGTGGTCCGAGCGCTTGACCACGACCAGGTGAGACCGCATAACACAGCCGTATTGCGGGAAGTGCTTCGTGCCAGCTGATCAAACTTTGGTCCTGGAAGAGTGCCGAAAGGATGCAGCGTCGCCGCTGCGACTAGGGTCAATGCGCGCACGTCCAAAGACAGGTTTGCGCGGTCAAATGGCGCGAACTCGGGTTTAGGGAATCACAGTGTCGGATCACGGTCCAAAATTGCAGCTCTACAATACGCTGACACGGGCAAAAGCACCCTTTGAGCCGCTCGATGCCGGCCACGTGCGCATGTATGTCTGTGGTCCTACGGTTTACGACTTTGCCCACATTGGCAATGCGCGACCGGTGATTGTGTTCGATGTGCTGTTTCGGTTGCTCAACTACCTGGCGGATCGAAATGCGTGGGGCGCTAAAAAAACAAAAGTTACCTATGTCCGCAACATCACGGATGTTGATGACAAGATCAATGCGCGCGCACTGCGTGACTATCCAGATCTGCCGCTGAATGACGCGATTGCAAAGGTAACGCAAAAGACGGCGGATCAGTTTCATGCCGATGTGAAAGCGCTCGGATGCTTGCTGCCGACCCATGAGCCGCGCGCCACCGACAACATTGACCAAATGCAAGAGATGATCGCCGCGCTGCTGGCCAAGGGGCATGCCTATGAGGCTGAAGGCGAAGTGTTGTTTGATACCGCGTCGATGGCCGACTACGGTCAGCTTTCTAATCGCAAACTTGAAGAGCAGCAGGCGGGTGCCCGCGTTGAGGTGGATGCCCACAAACGCAATGCTGGCGACTTTGTCCTGTGGAAGGCCTCAAATGAAAACGAGCCGGGCTGGGACAGTCCGTGGGGACGGGGCAGGCCTGGGTGGCACATTGAATGCTCGGCAATGTCAAACCGCTATCTGTGGGACGCGGTCAAAGACAAGCTGTCGGATGGCGCAAAATCAGCTGTGCATCAATTTGACATTCATGGTGGCGGGCTGGATTTGATTTTTCCGCACCATGAAAATGAAATCGCCCAATCGCGTTGTGCCCATGGCTCTGCTGCCATGGCGCAGGTGTGGATGCACAACGGATTTCTGCAAGTTGAAGGCGAGAAGATGTCAAAATCGCTCGGCAACTTCATCACGATCAATGAGCTGTTGGAGAAATGGCCGGGCGAGTTAGTTCGCTATCAGATGCTCATGACAAGCTACAGGCAGCCGATCGATTGGACCGAGCACAACTGCAATATTGCGTCTCTTGCACTCGTTAAATTCAGTCGCTTACTCCGCAGTTCTGAAAAAGGAGACTGGCAACCTCAGTCCGATTTTTTAGACCCAGATTTTCTTGGTGCACTATGCGATGATCTCAATACGCCTGCAGCGATTGCTGTGCTTCACAAGATTTGCGACGATTTCACTAAATCATCGAGTGCAGACCTAATACAACAAAACAGGCTGGACGCCCTGCATAATGGCCTAGAGATATTGGGTTTCACTGATCCTGCAGGATTTGAAACGCAGTTGATCGAGTTCAAAAGACAGGGGCTGGATATTTCCAAGGACGAAATTGGCGAACTCATCGCGGCCCGCGCCGAGGCCCGCGCCGCCAAAAACTGGGCGGAAGGGGATCGCATTCGTGATGAGTTGGCTAAGATGGGTATTCAACTCAAAGACGCGAAGAACCCTGACACCGGTGAAATTGAGACGACTTGGGAAGTGAAGCGTTAGGGTCTGTTCGGTTTAAGTCGACCCACACGTTTGCCCGCCCGGCAAAGCGCTCTGTTCATCGTCTTGCCGTACATGTGAGCGAAGTGTTAATGGCGTTAACGCACTTGTGTAGAAAGTGCGCTACAAATGATGTCAGACCCCTGAAACCCTTGTCCTTCGACGTGGAGCCGAGATCCTGTGAGCCAGGCCCCTGCAACAAAGGCGAAAGAACGCCTCTACCTGTTTGATACGACGCTGCGCGATGGCGCGCAGACGACGGGCGTTGACTTTTCTTTGGAAGAGAAGCGGCGCATTGCAGATGTGCTGGACAATCTGGGTGTTGACTATGTCGAGGGCGGCTATCCTGGGGCCAATGCTACGGACACAGCTTTGTTCGCTGAACCACCAACCTTCAAGCAGGCGAAGTTTGTTGCCTTTGGCATGACCAAGCGCGCTGGGCGGTCTGTTTCCAATGATCCTGGCTTGCAATCCCTGTTAGCTTCAAAATCAGATGCAATCTGCTTGGTGGCCAAAGCGTCGGACTATCATGTGCGTGTCGCTCTTGGGATTTCTAATGACGAAAATTTGCAAGTCATTGCTGAGTCCGTGAAGGCGGTGGTCGCCTCGGGCCGCGAAGCCATGCTCGATTGTGAACACTTCTTTGATGGCTATAAGTCGGATCGCGGCTATGCCATCCAGGTTGCAGCAACGGCCCATGAGGCTGGGGCGCGTTGGGTGGTGCTGTGTGACACCAATGGCGGTACGCTGCCACATGAGGTTGCAGAGATCGTCACGGACGTGGCGCAACATGTGCCGGGCGACCATCTTGGTATTCACACCCATAACGATACAGAAAACGCCGTTGCCAACTCCTTGATCGCGGTGCGTGCCGGTTGCCGTCAGATTCAGGCGACGTTGAATGGGCTCGGTGAGCGCTGTGGCAATGCCAATATGGCATCATTGATTCCAACATTGCTGTTGAAGCCGGAATT
>JAHZKN010000035.1 GCA_022600335.1 Alphaproteobacteria bacterium | reverse complement strand
GTTGGGCACCAACTTGCACAATCGATCGACTTGTCCATAGGGCATCTGCAGAACGCGGCCGACGTCCCGCAACACAGCTCTAGCCTGCAGCTTTCCGTGCGTAATAATCTGCGCGACACGATCTGCCCCGTATTTGTCTTGCACATATTGGATCACTTCATCGCGCCGGTCCTGACAAAAATCGATATCAAAATCCGGCATCGACACACGTTCTGGATTAAGAAAGCGCTCAAACAGCAGCCCAAACCGCAAAGGATCAAGATCTGTGATCGTCAGGGCCCAGGCAACAACTGAACCTGCACCTGACCCACGCCCAGGACCAACAGGAATGGCATGTGACTTCGCCCACTTAATAAAGTCGGCAACGATCAGGAAGTATCCAGGAAACTTCATGCCCGTGATAATATCGAGCTCAAATTCCAGCCGCTCTTCATAATCCTTGACCGTAAATCCATCTGCCAACGCATTGGATGCGAGCCGATCTTTGAGCCCCTCGTGCGCCTGGCGCTTGAGTTCGGCGGCCTCTGCCGCCAATTGATCGGCAGCTTTTTGCCCCGATTTTGAAGCTACAAAGCGCGGTAGAATAGGTTTGCGACTTGGTGAGCGCGTCGAACAGCGCCGCGCAATCTCAATGGTGTTTTCAAGGGCTTCCGGCAAGTCAGAAAACAGCGCTGCCATCTCTTCCGCTGATTTAAAATAGTGATCTGGGGTCACACGTCGGCGATCATCTTCAACGACGTAACGGCCATCAGCGATACACAACAGTGCGTCGTGCGCTTCGTAATCTTCACGCGCTTCGAAGTAAACCTCGTTGGTAGCAACAATCGGCAGGCCTGCCTCATACGCCAAGGCAAGCAACGCCGCCTCTTGACCAGTCGCACCGCGACCACCATGGCGTTGAATTTCTACATAAAGACGATCGCCAAAGATTGCATGCAGCGCTGCGAGGCGTTCGCTGGCAACCGACTGTCGGCCGTCTTGCAATGCGGTGTCGATTGGACCATCCGTGCCACCGCTCAGCGCAATCAGACCCGCACTTAAATCCCTCAACACATCGAGCGAGGTGTGGGGCGCTTCGTTGCTAGGGCTTTGCAAATGCGCGCTGCTGACAATCTTCAAGAGATTTGCGTAGCCGTCATCATTGGCCGCCAACAGCGTGACCCGTCCTGCATCACCGGCTTGCAGGCGCGGCGCGCCTGGCGGTTGGCTTGACAGGGCTTCATCACCCGTACTGGCGTCAGAAAACTTCAGTGTCAGCGAGACACCGGCAATCGGTTGCAACCCCTGCTTGGCGAACGCTTCACAGAATTCCAAGACGCCAAAAAGATTGCTGGTATCGGTGAGCGCTAGAGCCGGCATCTGCATATTCAGCGCCAGCTCAGCAAGCTTTTTGATGGGCAGGGCACCCTCGAGCAAAGAGTAAGACGAGTGCACTTTGAGATGCACAAAGCCTGGCGAGGCGCGAAGGCCCGTGCCTGGAGCGCGCTCACTTTGTGGCGCTTTTTTTGAGGATCGAATCGCTGCAGCCATGGTCCGGACACTAAAGCCTTTCAGATTTGAGTCGAACCACCCGCTTCCCCGCCCCACAGATCAATGGCCATACCCGACCATAAAACATCACAAACTTGCTGGCGAGGGCTGGTCATCGTTCACGAGCACGCCTTAGGCCACAGGCATGTCTTCAATCAGCAAACCGTCAGCCAAGGCCAAGGTGCGATCCATGCGTTGCGCCAGCTCTAAATTGTGGGTCGCGATCAGGGCCGCCACGCCTTCACTTTGAAACAAACCAATCAATTCCTGAAAAACCAACTCGGATGTTTTTGGATCGAGATTTCCGGTTGGCTCGTCGGCTAAAATAAACCGCGGGTTGTTTGCGAGCGCCCGACAAATTGCTGTGCGCTGTTGTTCACCGCCGGACAACTCTGCAGGGCGATGCGATAAGCGATCCTGTAGCCCCAACTTGGATAACAGCTTCTCGGCCCGGATCTCTGCGTTTTTGCGACTGCGGCCCAAGATCAACTGCGGAAGCACCACGTTTTCAAGGGCCGAAAACTCCGGCAGCAACTGATGAAATTGGTAGATGAAACCCATCGTCTTACGGCGCACACGCGTGCGATGATCGTCATCAAGCCTGCCGCAATCATCACCGGCGACCACAACCCGACCGCGATCCGGACTCTCAAGTAAGCCTGCAATATGCAGCAACGTTGATTTGCCGGCTCCCGATGGTCCGACCAGCGCCACACATTGACCTGGAAAAATATCAGCCGATGCTCCGGTGAGCACGCGAATTTCGCGCCCGCCTTGCTGGAAACTCCGGTGCAAGTCTTCAAGCTTGAGGACAGGGCCCATTTTGGTGTTGGTGTGCAACGCGTTCATCCTCACTCGTAGCGCAACGCTTCGACGGGATCGAGCCGCGACGCACGCCAAGATGGGTAAAGCGTCGCCAAAACGGACAGCACCAGGGCCATCGCCACGATCATTGCAGTCTCAACGGGATTAATTTCTGCCGGTAACCGCGTCAGGTAGTAGACATTCGGGTCAAACACTTTTGTTCCCGACAGCCACGACACAGCTTGGCGAATTTCATCAATGTAGTGGCAGAAAACAATGCCGAGAACCAAGCCCGCCAATGTGCCAAGAACGCCGATCGAGGCTCCGGTAAT
>JAHZKN010000337.1 GCA_022600335.1 Alphaproteobacteria bacterium | reverse complement strand
TAACAGGAAGCGACTACATCTTAGGTATGGCAAAGAGCAAAACATACAGGTCGGCCCAAAAACTTACTGGCGCAACAAAGACGGTCGCTGTGCGGCGGTCTGCGAAGGGCGGCGGCTACGTCGTGAAGGATCGCGTGGGATCTGCCGTGAAGGGTACAAAAGCACGCTATGGTGAGACCCTCAAACGCCTTAAGTGAACTACTTGACGACTACTGGCTCCCCACTGACCTAGATATCATCGAAGCCCATCGCCGTATTCTTCTGGATGGTGAGATTGCCACACTGCGCGACACAAACCTGCTGGGGTCTGCTGTTGCGCGAGCGAGACAACTGTTGAACTACAGAGGCGACCAGCCAGTACATAAGCTGGCCGCAGAAGTCTGTATTGGTCTCGCCAAGAACCACGCCTTTGTGGACGGCAACAAACGAGTTGCTTTCGTTGCACTGAATATGATCATCGAAGAAAATGGCTATCTGTTCAGCATCAGTCAGGACAAAGCCGTCGAACTTATCGAGGGTATAGCGAAATCTCTCGGCGAAAAGGGTAGACTAACGCCTACTGAGTTCGAAGCGATAATAGCGCAGCACACCAGACAGATGCACGCCGTCACACACTTCAACTTTGTCGGCGAAGACGACAAAGTAAGCAATGAGTTCACTTTACACCCGCCGACCAACGAATTTCAGTGGAGGGTCTTCGGGGTTGGAGACGCAGCAGACCTGCAACTTGAAACAAGGACATTTCATCGTGCAATGACTGGTGCGATAGCCTATTTCTTCCCCGGCAGAGCGAGACGATCTCAAGTTGGATTCGGCGATTAGGTGCCCATGATGTGCAGCACAATGCGACGGGTGTGCGCGGCATTGCGATGCTCAAACAGAAAGAGCCCCTGCCAGGTGCCAAACACAGGTTTCGCATCAACGATGGGAATGGAGATCGACGTCGTGGTGAGGGCACTTTTGACGTGGGCAGGCATGTCGTCTGGCCCTTCGGATATGTGTCGAAACAGGCGATCGCCCTCAGGTACGAGGCGCGCGAAGAAGGATTGAAGATCCGTTTGCACGTCAGGGTCGGCATTTTCTTGAATGATGAGAGAGGCGGACGTGTGGCGGCAGTAGGCGGTCAGAAGGCCAGATGTCACACCGCACTCACGGACAAAGTGGCGCGCTTCATCGCTGATTTCATAGAGCCGGGGCCCGCGTGTCGCGACAGAGATCTCTTTGCTTTCATTTTTCATTGTGTGCCGGATCACAAATTGGGCCAAGACGTGTTCAGTTGCGGCCTTGCGGCGACTTGCGCAACGGCGGGGGTCGGAGTATGGCGGGGCATGACTTCGTCTGACAAGACCCCTGTTGTTGTGGCCGCCCTCTACGCATTCCGTAATCTGCCTGACTATGCAGATCGCCGGGCGGCGCTTTTGGCGTTGGCGCAAAGCCACGACATCTTTGGCACGCTGTTGCTTGCCGCCGAAGGTATCAATGGCACCATCGCGGGGTCACGCGAAGGCATAGACGCGGTGCTATCCCATATCCGCGCGTGGCCTGGCTTTGCAGATTTGGAGTGGAAAGAAGCGCAGTCAAACGAGATGCCGTTTTTGCGCATGAAGGTGCGGCTGAAGTCTGAAATTGTCACCATGGGTGTAGCTGATCTGAACCCGGCTGAGACGGCTGGCACCTATGTTGCGCCAGAAGATTGGAATGAACTGATTTCGCGCGATGATGTCATCGTGATCGATACGCGCAACGATTATGAAGTGGGGATCGGCACGTTTGAGGGTGCAATCAATCCACAGACACAGACATTCCGAGAGTTTCCAGAGTGGAGCCGCCGCATTCTTGCACGCTCACCGCCGCCAAAAGTGGCGATGTTCTGTACTGGCGGTATACGGTGTGAAAAAGCCAGTGCGTTTTTAAAAGCACAAGGCATTCCTGACGTCTATCACCTCAAAGGCGGCATCCTAAAGTACCTCGAACACGTGCCGGCAGAACAAAGCCTTTGGCGTGGTGAGTGCTTTGTATTCGATCGCAGGGTCTCAGTTGGGCATGGTCTCGCCCAAGGGTCGCATCAATTGTGCGCCATCTGCCGGCAACCGTTTCGAAATTCCGATGACACGGCACCCCATGGTGGTGTTGCGACAACGCCGTGCCCATCGTGCAGGTCCTCTGCAGATGGGCCAAAAAAGGCGCGGGCAGAGGCACGACAAAAACAAATGGATCTGGCCGAAGAGCGCGGCGTCAGCCACCTTGGTCCGAGCCAGGCAAAGTCATCCAACGCGGGTCAACATCAAACACCTTTGCCCGTAACAAAGAGCGGTGCACGCTAGCGGCGTGCTGGATCACGATAAATATGGACATGGTTCAGCGGATCGCGCACGCGGTAGAGATCGCCTAGTGGATCGCGGCCGATGAACCGCACATGCGCTGCTGTGATGGGCACTTTTCCTGCGCCACCGGGTATATCAAGAATATACGTGGGGAGGGCGAGATCCGGATGGCGCTGCTGGACGGCAGCTAAAAGCGCATGGCCGTCGCGTATAGGCACGCGAAAATGTCCAGTTCCTGGCGCGAGATCGAGGTGGTGCAGGTAATATGGCGCGATGTCAGCGGTTTGGAATGCTGCAGCCAAGACCGCAAGCGCGTCTGGCGTATCGTTGACACCACGAAGTAGCACGCTTTGGCTCAATAAGTTTATGCCTGCAGTCGCTAAGCGGCGACAGGCGCTGCGCGCACGTGATGAGAGTTCGCGAGCGTGGTTGATATGCACGGCTGCGCGAACTTGTTTTTCGGTTGGCGTCAGTGCAGCTACAAGCTCAGTTGTGATGCGGTCAGGCTGCGCAACGGGCATGCGGGTATGCCAGCGCAACCTTTGAACATGGGGAATTTCGGAGAGCACTTCAGTGAGCTGGCGCACGCGACGTGGTGATAGCACCAAAGGATCGCCGCCGGTTAGGATAATCTCGGTGATGCCTGGTTGAGAGCGGAGGTAAGCGACAGCATCACAAAGCTCAGCGTCATTGAGAATGTTCGGTTGACCCGGCCCAACCATTTCACGACGAAAACAAAACCGGCAGTAGACGGGACAAACATTGACAATCTTGAGCAACGCGCGATCCCGATATCGGTGTACGACGCCTTTGACCGGAGTGTGGGCGGTGTCGCCAATGGGATCCGCGTGCTCGTCGGGCTGGATCGACAATTCCTCAGCACTTGGAACAAATTGACGGGCCAGCGGGTCGGTTGGATCCTCAACATCGATGAGGGCCTGAAAAGGGGCGGGCACGGCAACCGCATAGCGTGCGACGACATCCTTAAGCACGTCGGCGCGTGTCGTTGATACAAGTCCTGCAGAAACAAGATCAGAGACGGATTTCAGTGTTTGCAACGGCATGCGGTGGTTGTTACCTCGCGCTATCAGCGTCGGGAGGGGTCCAGACGATCTGGTCAATGCGCTCTGCACCTGTCACCAGCATCACCAAACGATCAAACCCGAGTGCAGCACCAGAGGCTTCAGGCATGTGCTCTAGGGCTGCAAGAAAATCAGCGTCGATCGGATAGCGCTCGCCATAAATCCGTTGCTTATCGTCCATTGCTGTTTCAAAGCGCTGACGCTGCTCTGCGGCGTCGGTCAGTTCGCCAAACCCATTGGCCAACTCAACGCCACAACAATAGAGTTCAAAACGCTCTGCAACACGCGGGTCGGTTTGAGAGGCGTGCGCCAAGGCTGCTTCGGTGATCGGATAGTCCGTCAAAAACGTCGGCTGACCGATGCCGAGATGGGGTTCGATGCGCGCGATCAAAACCTTTGAAAAAACATCGGACCAGGTGTCGTCTTTGCTTGTTTTAATGCCACGCTGCTCGGCCTGTGCTGCAAGGGCCTTCACATCCGTAGAATATCCATCCTCAGAGATTGTAGAAAACACATCGATATGTGCATGCTGCTTGAACGCGTCAGCAACCGTGAGATGTTGCGGCTGTGCCAAGAGATCTGCGCTGCGGCCCCTGTAAGACACCAAAGATGTGCCGCTGACTGTTGCCGCTAATTGCAGAAGCGCGGTGCAGTCGTCGATGATTGTGTGATAATCGGCTTGTGTACGGTACCATTCAAGCATCGAGAATTCATTGAGATGGAGTGTGCCGTGCTCGCGATTGCGAAACACAGGCCCCAATGAAAAGATTTTGTTTTCCCCTGCAGCCAGCAGCTTTTTCATGGCAAATTCTGGCGAGGTGTGCAGATAGAGCGGTTGCCGGACGAGATCCGGTGATATGCGCTCGGTTGCAAACGCATGGAGATGGGTTTCGTTGCCAGGGGCGTGTTGCAGGCAGGCGGTATCGACCTCGATGAAGTCTTGAGACGCATACCAAGCGCGGATCTCTGCCTTCAGTCTGGCGCGCGTGAGCAACCAAGGTCGGCGGTCTGCGTGGCGTTCTGGGTTCCACCAAGAGGAGGTCACGAGGGTACAAAACCTTTCCAGTCACCCACCAGCGACTGAGCGCCGCGGAAAAAAATCCTGTCCTCCAACCTGACACCCTTGGCCTTTGCGACAGGAGAGAGTAAGTACCGCGACAAGAGTATGCTGGAAACAGCCAAACTCACCTTCCAACCAATCTGAGGTCGTTCCGCCCACCTTTGGCGATGCTCAGCATATCTTGGAGACGAACTGGTGCCGAAAGTTATCGCAAGCTCTATCCGTAAGGGCAACGTCCTTGATCTTGATGGAACACTGGCCGTCGTCCTGAATGCTGAGAATATTCATCCCGGCAAGGGAACTCCGGTCACACACCTCGAAATGCGCCGCATCTCAGATGGCGTCAAGATTGTGGAACGCTACCGCACGACGGAACAAGTTGAACGCGCCTTTGTTGAAGAAGTCGAATATAATTATCTGTTTGAAGACGACTCTGGGTTTACGTTTATGCACCCAGAAACCTATGACCAGGTGATGTTGTCGCGCGATACAGTGGGCGACTCTGCAATCTGGCTGCAGGAAAACATGGTGTGTAAACTCTCCATGCATGACGGAAATGCAATTTCTATTGAATTGCCACAGCGGGTAACCTTGGAAATTGTTGAAGCAGATGCGGTTGTCAAAGGCCAAACT
>JAHZKN010000336.1 GCA_022600335.1 Alphaproteobacteria bacterium | reverse complement strand
GACAGTTGGTACGACCCGTATCTTGGCGTTGTTGTGTTGGCACGCGTTATCGAGGGCAAACTTGCAAAAGGCCAACGCGTCAAATTGATGTCCACCGGCAACACCTACTTGATTGAACGGGTTGGTGTTTTTCGTCCCAAACAAGAAATGCTTGATGCCTTGGGGCCGGGTGAAATTGGCTTCTTTACTGCTGCCATCAAGCAAGTGGCAGACACGCGTGTCGGCGACACAATCACGGATGAGAAGTCGCCAAAAACAGAACCCTTGCCAGGCTTCAAGCCGGTGCAACCCGTTGTGTTTTGTGGTCTGTTCCCAGTTGATGCTGCCGATTTTGAAGATTTGCGCGAAGCGATGTCGAGGCTGCGTCTCAATGATGCAAGTTTTTCCTATGAGATGGAAACGTCAGCAGCGCTCGGATTCGGTTTTCGCTGCGGCTTCCTCGGCCTGTTGCATCTGGAGATTATCACCGAACGGCTTGAACGCGAATTCAACGTCAACCTGATCACCACAGCACCAAGCGTTATCTATCAGATGCACTTGGTTGATGGCACCGTATTGGAACTGCACAACCCTGCAGACATGCCGGACGTGACCCGCATTGACCACATTGAGGAACCGTGGATTGAAGCAACTGTATTGGTGCCGGATGAGTATCTTGGTGCGGTTCTTAAACTATGCCAGGACCGTCGCGGGCGACAGAAAAACCTAACCTATGCTGGCAATCGTGCCATGTTGGTGTATGAGCTACCGCTCAATGAAGTTGTATTTGACTTCTATGATCGACTGAAAAGTGTGTCGCGCGGCTATGCGTCCTTCGACTACCACATCATCGGGTATGAAACCGGTGAGTTGGTCAAGCTCTCAATATTGGTCAATACAGAGCCAGTTGATGCACTATCCATCATCGTTCACCGCACTCGTGCCGAGGCTCGCGGGCGCTCGATGTGTGCACGCTTGAAAGAGCTGATCCCAGCACATCTGTTTCAAATTCCGATCCAGGCGGCGATTGGTGGCAAGATCATTGCCCGCGAAACCATTCGTGCACTTCGAAAAGATGTGCTGGCCAAGTGTTACGGCGGCGATATCTCGCGCAAGCGAAAACTTCTCGACAAGCAAAAGGCGGGCAAGAAGAAAATGCGCGAGTTTGGCAAGGTCGAGATCCCGCAAGAGGCCTTTATTTCTGCCCTTAAGATGGATGAAAACTGACGGACTCAGAGCTAACTGCGGTGATCATGAAACGGCCATGGTCTTTACCGATCAAAGAACCATCACGTGGGGACGATTGGCAGCCTGCTACTGAAAGAGTTGTGGCTTATGAGCGTGAGGACCTGGCCACCCTGCTGATCCCGTGGCACGATCCTACACATGCGTCTGGCAGCCCAACGATGTCTGGTATGCGATCAAAGTTCAAACATTTGTTTTTCGTTTTAAGTATGGGCTTCTCTACTGGAGCAGCGCATGCAGCTGAACGGCTGCTGGTGCCCTTTGATTGTATTGCGACCGACGAAGGCGTCATTGCGCGCCCGTCTGGAGATCAAAGTTTCCCTATCGTCAGTGGCCACGAGGCAGCACCGTTCACAGCCTGTGCCTCTGATGATCCCGATCTCTGCCGCACCATGATGTTGCACCGCTTCGTCATCGATTGTCGCGGTGAACGTGTGAGCTGGCCGGAATTCTACGCAGCGATCTCGCGTGTCACAACAGGCCAAGCGCGCGTTGATGAGGATCGCTTGCTGGTTCGCGTACGCCCTCAACTGCAACGCCGGAGATTTTTGGAGCGTCGTCGACGCTTTCGGCAACGACGCTCTTTTCTTGTAGAAATGCCGGAGGGGTTTGCGCCGATTAGTGGCACCGTGGCGCGCTTTGCTGGCGAGCGCACGCCCTATGCCAGCCGTTCTGCGGACAGGCGAGACGCGCCACCTGCTGCCGACCGGCGTGTCGCGCGGTCGTTTGAGCAGGACAATCGCAGGCCACCTGAAACTGCAACGCGACAGCCGGCAGCACAACAGCCACGCGAGAACCAGAAAGTCATTCCTAAAAAGGCCGCTACGCCAACGGTAACTACACCGACAATCATTGCCCCGACAAAAACGGTAAAGCCAAAGCCAACGGATGCACAAAAGATCAAAGCGCCTGCGGTCAAGACACCACCCATCAGCAGCGAGTCAAAGACAACCAAGCCAAAACCAGCGCCTCCAGCTAAGCTTGCGGCACCAAAGCCAGTGAAAAGTGCCAAAGCGCCAAGTGTCACGCCAACGATTATTAATGTGCCGAAGAGTAAAACGGCGGTGAAGCCAGCGGCATTGCCAAACCAGGAACCAAATGCAACGCAGCCAACACGCCAACCACAATCCGTGAGGCAAAGTCCGGAGGGGAAAACGCCTCAAGCTGCACAACTCGCGCCCGATAAAGAGACAAAGACGGCGGAAGCCACCGGAGCAACATCTGCGCCTTCGATCAACAATAAATCTGCCACTGCTGTAACGGACAAAATTGATTGGCGGCAGCCCACTGTGGCCGAAGCACCATCGCTTGCTTCTACATTGGCGGTTCTTGCCGTTGTTGCCACATTGCTGTTGGGATTGACCGCTGCGGCTTATCGGTTCTTGGCACGGTCTGCAACGCCCAAGCCAGCGCCTGCGAAAAAGCTAAAGGATGCACGGCCAAAAGACTCACGCATTGAGCCGCCGACAATCAACCTTGGTATCGGTGCCAAAACTACGCAGTCAGAAAAGGCTGCAACGCGCGAGCAAAAACCAAACGACCAGCCTGTTCAGGAAAAAGAGAAAACACCGAAGCCAACGCTACAAGTTCCAAAAGACCCCGACCCTATAGCCGCTTCGCACCAATTGCCAATGTCTGCGACGCCGCGAGAAGCGCTTGATTTCAGTAAAATGTCACAATCCACCGTGACTAAGGCAACGGTTCCGGAACGGGCAACGCCTCAGTTACCGATGCCGGACGCGATAGCGGAGCTCGTAAAGATCAAACAACCCGACCCTAAAGTTAGCCCATTGATTGTTCCGAAGACCCGCCAAGAAGCATTGGCCGCACTTGGTATCGGCGATAGCGCCAGTACGGATGTGATTGAAAAAGTTGTTGCTGGTCTCAGACAATGTTGGAAACCAGCAG
>JAHZKN010000335.1 GCA_022600335.1 Alphaproteobacteria bacterium | reverse complement strand
GCACTGCCTATGCTGGCAAAAGACGGCTCGGAATCAGAGGGTTTTGCTGGCCTAAGCTCAGCACCCGTGGCAAGGAAAGGCATGGGCATCCAAGAGCCATCATTCAGCTTTGGCATCGAAGAGGAATACCACCTCGTCGACACCAAAACGCGAGCCTTTGCATCTGCGCCAGAAACGTTAATGGAGGGGCTTGAAGCTGAACTTGGTAAAAAGGTGGGGCCAGAATTCTTCCAATCGCAGATCGAAATTGGCACCAAAGTCTGCAACACACATGACGAGGCACGCCAAGACCTCCGTCAACTCCGCCAGCTGATTGTCACACATACGGACCGCTTAGGCTTGGCCCCGATCGCTGCCTCGACACATCCGTTTGCGCAAAAATCATCACTCAGAACAACTGAGAAGGATCGTTACTTAACACTCGCTCGCGACCTTGGAGTCATCGGTCGACGCCTCGCTATTTGCGGCATGCATGTCCATGTCGGCATCGAGGACGAAGAGCTGCGCATCGATCTGATGAACCAAGTACGCTATTTTCTGCCGCACCTGCTGATGCTGTCCACCTCGTCGCCATTTTGGGAGGGTGATGAAACAGGGCTCAAGAGCTATCGTCTCGCAGTACTGCACGAGCTGCCGCGCACTGGCCTGCCACAGCGCTTTGAAAGCCACGGCGAATACAGACGCGCCCTCGAAGTCTTGATCAATGCCGGCGTGATTGAGGACGCAACCAAAATTTGGTGGGACTTGAGGCCATCGGAACGTTTTCCAACTCTTGAAATGCGGATCAGCGACGTATGCACACGCATGGAAGACACCCTTGCCATTGCAGCCCTCTATCGCTGTCTTTTACGGATGCTATATCGTCTGCGCCGCAACAACCAGAAATGGCGCTCCTATCCGGCGTTCCTGTTGGCTGAAAACTGCTGGCGCGCGCAACGTTACGGAACGAGCGGCACGTTGTTTGACTTCGGCGAAGGCAACCTCATCGCGTTTCGTAACCTTGTTGATGAGTTGGTAAATCTGGTCGCCGTTGATGCCGAAGTGTTTGGCTGCGAAGCTGAAATTAAACATCTGCACACAATCGCTAAAGAAGGCACCAGTGCAGATCGACAGATTCAACGCCACAAAGAACTCTTCGATGCTGGGCAAAACAACGACCAAGCACTGCTCGGTGTGACTGTTCTGTTGATCGAAGAGACGCGCAGCGGTCTCACCGTTTAGCCGCAGCCGACATACGAACACGCCTCAAACCAACAACTATCTCGGCCCAAAACGAGCGTGCCCGCCCGCTTTAGACGCCAGCGGCAATGCCGCCATCCACAATCAGTTCCGTTCCGGTGATGTAGGCCGAGTCCTCAGAGGCATAAAACAAGGCCGCCTTTGCCACATCCTCGCCGGTGCCAAAGCGGCGCAACGGCGTGCGTTCCAACAGCGCTTTGTTCATGAACGGGTTCTTGAGAACACGCTCCGTCATTGCCGTTTCGATGAAACCCGGCGAGACCGAATTTACCCGAATGCCAAAACTCGCATATTCAATAGCTAAAGCACGGGTGAGCGCCGCGACAGCACCTTTGGTAGCCGCGTAGCCAGCCACCTGTTGCACGGGCTGATGTCCCATCAAAGAGGCAATATTGACCAGTGAAGCTGTTTCTGCCGCTTGCAAAAGCGGAAATGTGTCCCGTGCTATGCGCACAACACCATCAAGATTAACCTCACGCATGCGCTCCCATTCTGCATCAGTCAAATGCCGGAAGGATGCCCGCACATTGATCCCGGCATTGTTGACGACGATGTCCAGCTTACCGCGATCTGCTTTTATGGTGCGCACGAGGTGAGTGACATCTTGCCCGCGCGCCACATCAACGGTCATGGCCGCCGCCTGACCGCCAGCCGAGTTTAGCGCCGCCACTGTTTCTTCCGCTGCCTCACCATTGACGTCGGTCACGTAGACAAACGCACCATGCTCGGTAAAAAGCTTTGCCGTTGCCGAACCAATGCCCGCGCCAGCACCGGTTACCAGCGCCGTCTTGCCGTCTAGTCGCTTCATGATCTTCTTGCCTTGCCGTGATGGGTGTCGTTGGGCACCGAATTAGTCTTCCGGCTGCCATTTGTTTCTGAGGGTGACAAATTCTTCTGCCGCGCTTGGATGCAGCGCCATGGTGCGATCAAAGTCCGCTTTGCGCGCACCCATGTTCAGCGCAATTGCCGCCATTTGAATGATTTCAGCCGCGTCTGGCCCCATCATATGACAGCCAACGACTCTGTCTGTCGCAGGATCAACGATAAGCTTAATGAGGATTGAGTCGTCTCGCCCACCAAGCGTTGCGCGCATCGGGCGAAACTTGGATTTATAGATATCCACTGCACCGAAACGCGCACGGGCCTCATGTTCGGGCAAACCAACGGTCGATAATTCCGGCGTTGAGAATACCGCGGTTGGGATTTGATCATAGTTGACCTGCCACGCCTTACCACCAAACAGGCTGTCAGCTACAGCATGCCCCTCTCGAATGG
>JAHZKN010000334.1 GCA_022600335.1 Alphaproteobacteria bacterium | reverse complement strand
GCTCATAGGGACCTGGCGGACACCGATAGGGCATTTTAGGTGGCGCCAGCGCAACCGTGCCACCATCATCCATGGCGTCCAAACGGGCACGCAAAATCTTGGATTGCACACCGCCCTGCCACGCGTGCGGCATGATCTTTGCCGCCTCTTTCGAATAGCCTTCAATCGTGTCGTAGTTGATTGCAATACCAGGCGCCACGACAAGTAGGTCGTAGGACATCTCGCCGGTCTTGCCAAAGACTAGAGTTTTCTTGGCGGTATCAACACTGTGAACAGTGCCGTGGCGCACGCTCACACCACGTTTGCGAAGGCCGTGATAGTAATGCGTAATGCTATCAAACGAGCGCAGGCCCCCAATATAGTGATTGGAGTAAAAGCAGGTCGTGTAGCGCTGGTTCTTTTCAATCAGCGTAACATTGAGATTTGGTGCCAAGCGTTTCAAATCACCAGCAACGGTAGCCCCACCGGGCCCGCCGCCAATCACCACAATGTTCGCTTCCGCTTTCGCAATTGCAAATCGTGACAGCGCAACGCCGCTGATCGCAACGCTTGCTCCTGCAACAGCCTGAAGCACCTGACGCCGATCCATCTTTGGTAATGAGTTCATCTCGGCGCCCTTGCCTGTTATTGCTTTTTAATGCATGGCATCGCTCACACCACCCGCAGTCTAACGCCTGCAACTCTAACAGGCCGCCTTATCGAGACAACAGAAATTCACGGCAGGTTTTCAAGCGTCGGCAAGCAAATCCTTAGCCGCCAGCTTCAAATCCATGTTTGACGAGAATTTCGTCAAGCTCTTCCCAGAACGGCTCCGCACCAGGAAATCCGGAGATTCTACCTATTTCCTCCTGCCCGTTAAGAACTAGAAATGTCGGCGTGTACTTTATATTGCGAAACTTAGTGAGGCCTTGTGCGCCCAACTTAACGCGTATGAGTGACGCGAATTTTCCTTGCGCACTTGTCGGGTACGCGTGCCCGACACGACGCTCCCAGCGCAAACAAAACGGGCAGCCCACAATCGCCACCATCACCAAGCGCACCCGCCCCGAGTCTGCAGCCGGTAGATCATCGTGCAGTTGGCCTTGATGCCCAGCACCGACGGATCGCGACGCTTCACCGCCACTTGCCGGAACCACAGGTGCACCAAGCCCACCCAACAGCGCCAAACAGCTAACCAAGGCCGAGGGCAGCAGTCCCGTTCGGTTTAGTGTTAATGCCAAACCAACCTCTTCGCCAAAATGATCGCGCAACATGCAAGATGTGCGAGAAAACACAGCTGGTGACAGATTGCAATGCAGCGGACCACGGACGAAACTTGCCTCATTCTGCTAAAATTGCTGTGATAAAACTAACGTTGATGAGTGACCGTCACCACCTGCAATAGGCACCACCTGATGTGCCGCCGACTGCTGCCACATCTGACAACGTGTGTGATAGAAACCTTTCTGTAACCCAAGTCACAAAGTCGAGGCCCACCGGCGGCCTCTCAAATGTAGATGCTGATGACAAAGACGAATGACAAACCTGGAAGCGTTGGACGCAGCTTAGATCGCCGTGATTTCATGATCACCGCAGCCAGTCTTGGTGTTGGCTTAACTGTGGCTGGTGCTCTTGCACCGGTTCTGGAAGCGCGTGGCTCAGACGACTTCAAATCGACATTTGACGCATTGGTTGGCAACGCAAGCCCGACCGAGGAAAAAATCAAACTAGAGATCGATGCCTACGTCGAAAATGGCAACATGGTGTTCTACCGGCTCAATGTTGATCATCCGATGCAAGAGGGTGACTATGTGAAACAAGTGCATTTGCTATCAACGGAAAACCCTTTTGCTCACGTTGCGACATTTCAATTCACACCACAGTCTGGCCGTGCCGCCGTCGCCGGTCGCATGCGTCTTGCTAAGACGCAAGAAGTCGTTGCACTCGCCGAGCTCTCCGGTGATCGACTCTATATCGCCAAACGCTTCGTCAAGGTCGCCATTGGCGGCTGTGAAACTTGAGCTGAGGACAGCACAATGGCCGCCACGCCGCGTGTAAAATTGCCGGAGACCATCAAAGCCGGAGAAACCATCGAAGTTCGCGCTCTGGTTCGCCACCCAATGGAACGCGGCCACCGCAAAGATGCACAAGGGCGCACCATTCAGCGCAACATCATCCACACATTTACTGCCGAGCTCGATGGGCATCAGGTTTTTCGTGCCAAGTTTGGCACTGGGGTCGCGGCAAACCCATTTTTGTCGTTCTATGTCACAGTTGCCAAGCCCGGAACGCTGGCTCTCACTTGGGTTGATGACAACGGCGTAGCCATCCAAACCGAACGCGCGCTTGATGTCGTGGCTTAGCACGCCGGTCATACGATGAATGAGATCGGCGGAAAAAGAGACGGTTGCAAAATTCTGTGCACTGCTTAGGCTTTGACAGTCAAAACCGAGGGGACAACCTGAGGGCTGTCGCGGCCCACTGCGCCTCACAATATTTACGATTCCACCTCAAGGACGAACCGCACATGGCAGAAGATCCTATTGTTGCTCAGACTGGCCCCTATCAAGTCGATCTTGAAGAGGGCAAGTCCTACTTTTACTGCCGGTGTGGACGCTCGAAAAAGCAGCCGTTCTGTGATGGCTCTCACAAAGATACCGGCATTGAGCCTCTAAAATTTTCGCCCCCTCACTCCGGCACGTTTAATATTTGCGGTTGCAAAGACACCGACGACGAACCCTACTGCGACGGCTCACATAACCTACTTTAGGCGGCCTGAGTCTCCGACGTACGCACACCAGAGAAAGTGACGGTTCTACCCCATCTCAACCTTGGTTTTCTTAATCTCACCGCTTTTGAGGCGGGCGAGATACGAATCTAGTTCGCGCTTGACCACCGGCATCAATAGGTAAAGCCCAATGATGTTGATCAGCGCCATGGCAAAGATAGAGGCATCGGCGAAATCAATCACCGCACCAAGGTTCATTGCG
>JAHZKN010000333.1 GCA_022600335.1 Alphaproteobacteria bacterium | reverse complement strand
CTGCCGTTTGTCGGCGGCCTTGCTGACAATCTCTTTGGTGCCGAGGTTGTTCGCAACCTTGCCACTGATCATGCCCACGACCCCTTGCCACAAAACGCCCGCGACATTTATCACGCGGCGCTCGCCAGCGCGCCAGATGCGCTGTCACAAATCTGCTGGCTGTTCAAAACGCACGTATTGGGCGACTTTGCATCTTACAGTGCAACACTACCAAGCGTCCTGATGCATGGGTTGTGGGCCGGCACACCGATACTCTCCCTGCTCGGTCTATTGCACCTCAAGCCGCTTCTTGCCTATAGCCGCAATGACCAGCGCCCGCTGCCGATCCTATTGGTGTTCGTTGCCGTAATCAGTTTGCTGGTGTTCAACACACTGCTCACCGGAAATCAGAGGGGAAACAATCTTGGTCTGGTGTTTCTCTACACCTACGCCACCGCTTATCTCGTCGCGCGCATGGATGTGCGGCGCCAGCTCGACGAACAACACGTCGCAAGTGCGTAATGTCTAGTTGTCAGCGGCAAGATAGTAGCGATTGACCCAGCCAGCGATATTGCGATAGCGCGCCGGGCACCAATACGCACGACAGGCACCAACAATCTTCACGCCGCGACCAGCAGAGGGAATTTGACCAACAATATTGTGATACTCCGATGGACCTTGACGTATGTTGAGAACGTCCAAATCGGCGACATGAGCGACGCGGAATGTTGGCTGTCTCTGCCATGCGGTCTGGCGCGGGGTCGTTGTCAAGGATTTGTCCGGACGAGCTTTGGGTCGGGTTACAGCTTGTTTCGCGGTCTTTGAAGCCTTAACCTTTGACTTCTTCTGTGCAGGCACATCCCCACGCGAGGCTTTAGCGCCCAAGCGCTGCTCTAAGTTGTCATGCTTCCCGGCAGGCTTGCTTGCAGGCGCTGATTTGCGCAGCGGTGTTACTCTTGCTGTCCGGACCGTCCGAGTCTTTGACGATGGCGTCTGGCGCTTTGCGACATGCCCGTTCGTACTCCGCGGTTTTGTAACTGGTGTTTTCACACGATGGATCTGTGCAGTGCCCGTTTTGCCTTCATCACTAAGCCATTGAATATGGGTGCCGCGCTTCTTGAGCTTCAGGCATTGCGGCTCACCATCAAACCAGCGCGCCCAGCGATGGCACAAGCGGTTGCGCGCCACCCACCAGCGACCGGTATCTTTTTGTGCACCGAGGAAAAATGCCATACTGCCGGCATTGCCTGACAATTGGCCATCCGCCCCATAGCGAATTGGAAGCTTAGTATTCAGTGGCGTATTGATAAACAGAACCGACCCAGACACCAATTGCCGAATAGTGGCCCCCGCTAGGAAGCTCGTCTGAGCAAAAGCTGCGGTCACACAGCACAGCCAACCCGCTGCAAACAAAACCCGAAACATCGAATACCGTCCCTCAAACACGCGTACCGACCGCTCAACCCCATCTTCTGTGGCGAGATCGTTGCCGCAAGACTGTGGCAGGAACACGGAAAGAATGACTTAACTCTCTGTCCGTGCGTTCGAATTTCCGTGACTAAAGACTGACTTCAGGCCGCTCCCGCCGGCCTTGCACACCAAGGGGCGTCGCACGGGCGAGAATTCTTCTTGGCGGCGGCGCTTTGGTTCGATACCTATGGGCGCATTCGAATCTGGACCCCTTCAAAATCGGGCCCGCTAAGACACCACGCCCAACACAGAGACGCTATGATTCCTGAACCCTACCTACAATCTTTACAAGGCGGCGCCATTATTGGCCTCGCGACCGCGCTTCTATTGCTGCTCAACGGCCGCATTGCCGGCGTCAGTGGAATTTTTGCCCGTGCGCTCAGTTTCCGCGGACCAGAGCTCAGCCCGAACCTAGCATTTGTGGTTGGCTTGGTTCTCGGACCACTCCTATACAGCGTCGTGTATGGCACCTGGCCCGCAGCTGAATTCCGCATGCCACTGTTGTTCATGGCACTTGCCGGAGTGCTTGTCGGCTATGGCACACGTCTCGGCAATGGTTGCACGAGCGGACATGGTGTTGTTGGCCTCGCCCGTCTATCACCGCGTTCGATTACTGCAGCGGCGACGTTTCTCACCAGCGGTGTCGTCACCGTTTTAATCATGCGCCTTTTGGAAATGTTATGATGCGCGAAATTTTAAGAACACTCGTTGCTCTTATCGCAGGTGTGCTTTTCGGCTTTGGGCTTGCTTTATCTGGCTTGCTCAACCCGGAGCGCGTGCGTGGATTTCTTGATGTCACAGGCAACTGGGATGCCAGTCTGGCGTTTGTCCTTGCTGGTGCGGTCGCCGTTACAGCGCTCGCGAACGTCGTGACCAAGGTACTCTCAAAACCGGCTTTAGACGACACGTTTCATATTCCAGAACCGAGCAAAATCAATGCACCCCTGATCTATGGGTCGGCGCTTTTTGGCGTCGGCTGGGCACTATCTGGCCTCTGCCCCGGGCCTGCCATTGCCTCTTTAGGCCGTGATGTTTCAACCATTTATGTGTTTGTACTGGCCATGATTGCCGGCGTGCTCATCCATAGCGGGCAAAGCAGCAGCGAAGCCGACTGCTAACGCTGTTTAGCGTCTGCCAAAGCAGATATCTTGCTCAAAATGTTCCCCGTGAAACAGCACCCGGCCAGCCTTCACGGCATTGTCTCCCCAGAACAGATTATTATTGAGATGCCGCCGCGGTTTCGTCGCGGGGTCATCAATGCGTTTTGCGCAGTTCTGATGAGGAGGTTTCAGTCATGTATTTTCACTCTCAATTCGCTCAAGCCGCAATCGGCTTGACAACTGCTGCGTTGGGCGCGGTCGCTTGGTCGACGCTGGCTCAAGCAAATTCCGACCCGCGCGGCATCTGGTATGATCACAACGGCCGCGGTGCTGTTGAGATCAAGGAATGCGCAAGCAACGCCAGCCGGCTGTGCGGTCATGTTGTTTATGTAAAGAAGGCCAGAAACAAGAAGCGCTGCGGCATGCAAATCATTGGCAACGTCCGCTCCAACGGCCGCGGCTGGATTTACAGCCCAAAGCGCGGCCGCAGCTATGCGCTTGCCCTCAAACGGCTCAGTGAAAACCGCCTGCGCATTATCGGCAACGCCAATTCGCGGTACTTTAGCAAGACCTATACCTGGAAGCGTGCTCCTGCTTCTGTTGTCAATTGCGGCAAGCCGGCCACCGTTGCCAAAGCGAAGACCAAAGCACCAGTCAAGCAAGCAGCTGCACCAGCACCAAAGACAAAGCCTGTCGTAGACTCTGTTGCAAAGACAGCACCTGTGCCAACGACGGCGCCTGTCGCAAAACCAGCGGCAGACTCAAAGCCTAAGACGGCAGAAGCTGATACAGGCACAGCCTCAACCGGCAGCGCTGCTCTGTTTGCAACCTCCGCCGCAGCGGCCACCGCAACGCCTGAACCTGCCCCGGAAGTGGTCGACGCTGAAGCAGACGCTCCAGTTGATGATCTCTCACCTCCTGGTGGCCTGACAAAAGGTGGCGATGACCGGCTCGGCAAGCTGAAATCTGTGATCGACAAGTTCACTGGCGGCAAGGGTTTGAAGGGTTTCAGCGGCAAGGGCAAAGGCAAATGCAAGTTTCGCATTCCCTACGTCGGACGCACCATCAACGTTCCGTGCAAGTAGGCCTGATCACACAACTCCCTATCGCGCAACAATCAAAGCCGCCCTATGAGGTTGTTTCATAG
>JAHZKN010000332.1 GCA_022600335.1 Alphaproteobacteria bacterium | reverse complement strand
TGCGAAGCCAGCCGCACCCACTAACGTCACGCCCGTGAAGACGGGCATCCAGCCGAGCCGATGTCGGGCAATTCGTTGAAACGTGTTTGGATGTTGACCGAGGGGTCTCAATTTACCCATTTCACTGTTTCCACAGCCGCCGCAGCTCACTCCGCCAGTCGCTTAAGCGCCTGAAAAACCGCACATCCTGGTTATTTTCGTGGCTGGGCGGCCACACCCTGAGGGGGGAACGCACTCTGAAACCCCCTCAACGATTGTTGCAAACCCCCGAATCACAGGAGTCTCCCGGCCAACGGCGGGCTCAAAGGGGGCTTTGCGCCGTCGACTTCGAAGTAAGCGGCCCAGTTTGCGTTTGGTTTGAGTACCGCGACCTCGATTGCCAACGCAGATTTGGGAGATAGTGATGAAGAAATTGAGCCTAGGCGCTTTCGCGGCTGCCGGCCTTCTGGCTGGAAGTTTTGCGACGGGTGCCTCTGCCGCCGATTTGGGTGGCAACTGTTGTGCGGACTTGGAAGAACGCATTGCAGAATTGGAAGCCACTACGGCCCGCAAGGGCAACCGCAAGGTTTCTCTGACGATTTCTGGCTTTGTTGCCCAGCAGATCATTCACTGGGACGACGGCTTTGAAGACAACACTTACATTACCGATACTGGTTCTGTTTCGATTGGTACGCACGTGGCCTTCACCGGCCAGGCGACCATCGTCCCAGGCTGGACAGCTGGTTATGTGATCAAGATTGAAGTCATCAACGTCGATTCACTGCTTGTTTCGCAGTCGACGGATGAAGGTCTTCTTGGTGGCGGCAACGCACAGGCAATTGTTGCTAACCAATCCAATGACTCGGTAGCAGTTGAAAGCGCCTACTGGTTTATCAAAAGCGACAAGCATGGTCGTTTGAGCCTTGGTCAGCAGTCCTCTGCAGCCGACAACCAAGCCATCTTGCCGGACGGTTCTGGGTCTCTGGTTCAGGCCAACTACGTTTTGTATGATGTCAATGCCTTCTTGGTACGTGACAGCGCTGGCAACCTAAGTGGCTCCACCTTCGGTAACTTTGCTGACTGTGCACCATTGAACGGCAGCGGCGGTGTTGCGGGTGACTGTGATGGTTATCCTGGCAACCATATTCGCTATGATACACCGACCTTTGCTGGCTTCTCGGCATCGGCGTCTTGGGGTGAAGATGACACCTGGGCCGTTTCGGGCCGCTATTCCGGTGAGCATCATGGCATCAAGATTGCTCTTGCTGCGGCTTACAATGCAAGCAAGGACGAAAATGGTCCTGCCGGTCTTAATCAGACGGCTTTCGCAAACGTACAAGGTGGCTTTGATGCCGCAGCCTTCCAGATTGGTGGCTACCTTGAACATGTTGCAACAGGTCTATTTGTCTACGGTGCCTATGCTAAAGAATACATTGACACCACGGGCAACATTAAGCCTGAAGGCGACATGTGGTACATCAAGGCTGGTATCCGTCAGCGTTGGCTGCCACTTGGTCACACCGTTCTTTACGGTGAATACGGCAACGATGACGACAAGTTTACACAAGCGATGTCTGCAGCTGGTGTGACCTCATCCGAACTTGATCGTTATGGCATTGGTGTTGTCCAGGAAATTGACGCAGCAGCGATGTCAGTTTGGCTCGCATGGCGCCACTACGAACCTGATGCGACGTGTAACGCAGCAGGTTGCCTTGGCGGTGGTGTTGGTGTTGTTGGAGCTAACAACCTCGAAGAGTTTGACCTCATCAAAGCCGGTGCTCTGATCAACTTCTAATTCTCTAAGTTGATCGCCACCTAAGCGAATACAAAATCACAAGAAGCCGCTGGGACACCCCGGCGGCTTCTTTGTTGCGCGAAGAGGCTTCTCACTCGCTAGCCCAAGAGATCTCTAAGCCACGGGATCAACGGAATGTCCGCTGCCGGCATATCGTACTGAACTAAATTCTTGGCGCGCACCCAGGCTAATTCCTGGCGTTCCCGCGGCTCAGGATCGCCCTCCCAGGTACGACAAAGAAACAGCGGCATCAGCAAATGAAAGTCTTCATACGCGTGGCTCGCAAAGGTGAACGGCGCAAGGCAGGTTTCGCAAACAGTGATGCCAAGCTCTTCTTTAAGTTCACGTCGCACCGCGGCTTCAGGCGTTTCCCCTGCTTGCACTTTGCCGCCGGGAAATTCCCACAAGCCCGCCATAGCTCTGCCTTCGGGGCGTCTTGCTATAAGAACCCGGTTGTCTTGATCAACGAGTGCGGCGGCAGCGACAAGGACGATTGGCTTCATGAGGTTTCAGTTTGCATGGGCGTGTGACGTGCGTCGTTTGATCACGTACAGGCTTTCCGTCAAGGCCGTGAGGCCACGTTTCTTCAGGTTCTGGCTCGTCTCAAGTGCGTCCCGTTGCGTGCACGCAGAAATGTCGAACATGGGCGCAAACAAGTTCTCGATAACTGTGGTTGGCGTTGAGAATGGCGGTCCTTTGATTTCACCTTGGCTGTACTGCAAGCTGATCAAAAAAATAACAGCGCCATCTGGAAGAAGCTCTTCTAGTTTTCTGACATAGGCGTTTTGCATGTGGGGCGGAAGCGCGACCAATGCCGCTCGGTCATAAACAGC
>JAHZKN010000331.1 GCA_022600335.1 Alphaproteobacteria bacterium | reverse complement strand
GTACCAAGCATCGATACCACTAAAGCCGAATGCGAACGGAGCCAGCAAAAATACGACGCCGACCGCAAAGTCGACGGCGAGGTGCAACGAATATGGAATGACCCGAACGACGCCCAGGTGGTGATCGGTTAGCAACGTCAGCACAAATGCTGCGGCGCCGGTGCCGACAGCCAACCAAAATGCAAATGGGTGGGAGCTGCCGAGGCCAAGGAGAACCGGTGCGGCCATGAGGCTGATTGCAACGGGGTAGTCGAGGTAAGCGTGAACGCTTTTTGTGACAAATCGCAAATCCATTTCATTGTACTCCTAAATGAGAGGGCAGGGAGTCCACGCCGGCGTGCGGCGTGGACGGTGGGGTAAAGAGGTTAGATTTCTGACGGCAACTTTCCGGCGATCACTTGCCAATTGGCATCGGCTTTTTTGATCGCGCCGCTGACGTCCTTGTTGAAGGCCTTCTGAATGTCGGGGTCGAGATTCAGATAGAGTTTGCCATTGATGATTTTCCAAACTCGTGGATCACCATCAAACTTAGCGTTGACTGAAACGCCGTAGGCGCAGTAGCCACCGTAAGCTGGCACATACTTCGCGGGGTTGGCTTTGAACGCCTGCAGGTTTTCTTTGCTTGAAAACCGGTACGTTGCTTCGCCGTGCTTGACGGCAAATTTTGCCAGACCTTGGGCAGGGCGACCTTCGGTGTGGTAGGCAATGACGTCAAAGCCGTGCACAGCCAGGCCAGGGGCCGGCTTGCCATCAACGAGAACACCACCCAACGCAGTGTTGACTTCTGGACCAGCGACGGCGGGTGCTGTGAACGCGACAAGTGTCGCGAGGGCTGCACCCAACAGGGCTGAAACTTTCATCTTCGATACTCCTTTTTTAGAACGTGGTTGTGTTTGCAGCCCGGTTGTGTGTGACCTGGCGCGAGCCAGGCATCCTCAAGCGGTGCGCGGATGTGCTGCTAGGTCCGCGCCTGCCACACCTCTCCCGTTCAGCGCGTGCCATGCACATGCTGCTGTTTGGGTTCGACATGACCCTCTTGAGAAACTGAATTCGTTTGCCGACCGGTGCGATTGTGATCTCAAAACCCACCATCTACCGATCGATAGGTAGATATGTAGCGGTTGCAATTCCGAGAGTCAACATCTATCTATCGGTTGATAGACAAAAAATTGTGAGGTGGACGGACAGTGGCCAAAACAAATGCAGAAAAAACGATCGATAAGATCGTCAAAGCCGCTGAGCAGCGCATGCGAGCGGGCGGCTTTCATGGCTTTTCATTTCGGGAAATCGCAGCCGATGTCGGCATTAAGAGTGCAAGTGTTCACCACCATTTTCCAACCAAAGAAGATTTAGCCGTGGCGGCGGTTCGGGCGTACGTTGAGCGTGAGATTGCTGTTCTTGGAGATCCGAACGATCCGAAGCGCAAGCCGAGCCAGCTGGTGGCCAGTTACATCGACCTGTTTCGTTCCGCACTTCGCGATGATCACGCCATGTGTCTGTGCGGTTTGTTGGCAAGCGAAGCGGCGACCCTACCTCCCCGTGTTACGGCAGAAGTGCAGAAATTCTTTGAACGCAATCTGGAATGGACCACTGCTGTTCTCAAGCGCGCCAATCCAGACATGCGAGCGAAGGACGTTAGGGCAAAAGCGTTGATGATGACCGCAACACTCGAAGGCGCGCTGCTTGGCTCACAGTGTCAGAGCAAGCTAGACCTGTTTGACAATGTGGCGCGCGAGCTTAAGGCGTCGTTGTCTTTGTAAAAGCAGTTGTGGAGCGCTGGAATTTAGGGATCAGTCAAACCTCCCGCGCCCGCTTTGGCTTCCTCGGCCATCAAAAGGGCGACACCTTTGTAGAGAGCCGCTACGATTTCAGCTTCGGTAATGCAGAACCGTGCCGAAGGGGAGACGTCTACCGTGCCGTCGGCTCCGATCGGGGTGTGTTCACCGCCGATGCCCCGCACCGACAGCCCCAACGGCTTGGCAATTGCTTTCACCCTGGTGTCGCTGCTGCCGGCCGTCAGGTTTGGTAAGGCAATATGGACTGAGGCTCGCATTCCGGTGCCGAGATTTGTCGGGCATGATGTGACAACGCCGTAGTCCGGCGAGGTTGCAAAGTCTAATCCCTGGATGCCCTCGACAACATTCAGCGCAGACTTTAGGCGGTCGAAAACTGCATTCAGCTGAGTGCCGCGCTGCATGCTGAGGATGCGCAGGTGATCCTCCTCGCCGACCCAAATGATGAATCCCTCGTCGGCTGCAACATAGCAACCGCGGCCATAGGGCCAGTCGCCTGCAATTCCGGCTGCCACCAGGTAGCGGTCAGAGTCCATGTTCTTGAACATGATGTGCGCGTTGACTAGATCGCGATACTTCGCGTCGGTGATGAAACACGGATTGTCAGGCGTTAGGGAATAGTAACGTCCGCCATAGTTCGGCAACGCGATCAGGGTTTCGAATGCCGCCATCATCGTCTGTTCCAAGCGGATACGATCGTCTTTGGTCATGCTGCCCGGCAGGGGAAAGTCTTTGAGGTTGCGCCCGATACGAACGCGCATGGAGAGCGCCGGCAGTCCTAGCAGCGCGATGTCGAGCACACCGTCCTCTGGCAGGCCGTCAACGTCCCTGAGGCTCCAGCTATTCACGTGCCGGGCATCTTCGGGCACCTTGTGGTAGCGCGCCAGAACCTTGGAGAAGAACGGCTTCAAGTCATCGTAGTCTGATGGCTGGCAGGCATAACAGCCCATCTCGCTATCTGGGTTTTCAATGCCTGAGTTAAGGCATCGCAGCAGACGGACTTTGAGGTCGTCCGATAGGGTTTTGAAATACGCCGGGTCGAAGCACTGGAGTGCAATGTTGTCGGGCCAATTAGTTTTCAATGCTGCGATCTTCGCCACCGGATCTACAGTCATCGTTCTCAT
>JAHZKN010000034.1 GCA_022600335.1 Alphaproteobacteria bacterium | reverse complement strand
CGGCTACTGCGTCGGCGGCACGTTGCTGGCAACGACGCTCGCCTATCTGGCGGCACGCGGCGAGGCGCCGTTCAGCTCCGCTTCGTTCCTTGCCACGCAGATTGACTTCACCAATGCCGGAGACCTCCTGCTGTTCACCGACGCCGAGCAGCTCGAGGCGCTCAACGAATTAATGGCGGAGCGCGGCTATCTCGACGGCTCGCGCATGGCGAACGTGTTCAACATGCTGCGCCCGCGCGACCTCATCTGGCCCTACATCGTCAACAACTACCTCTTGGGCAAGAAGCCATTCCCATTTGACCTTCTCTATTGGAACCAAGATTCAACGCGCATGGCAGCCGCCAATCACTCGTTCTATCTAAGAGAATTTTACAACGAGAATAAACTTGCCGAGGGCCGGATGTGTCTTGCGGGCACCCAACTTGATCTCACCAAGGTGGATCTGCCGATTTATGAGTTGGCTACAAAAGAAGATCACATTGCTCCGGCAGCAAGTGTTTTCATCGGCTCAAAACTATTTGGTGGTCCTGTAGAGTTTGTTTTAGCAGGCTCCGGCCATATCGCAGGCGTCGTCAATCCACCCGAAAAGGTCAAGTATCAATACTGGACTGGCTCTGACGACAGTGTGAAGGCAGCTGACTCGCTAGACAACTGGTTGGCAGGTGCAAAAGAGACAGCCGGGTCGTGGTGGCCGCATTGGGCTAAGTGGCTCACCGAACATTCCGGCGGTTGGATCCTGGCGCGGGAACCAGGGCGCCAGATCGGAGCGATCGAAGAGGCTCCTGGCACATACGTCAAAGTGAAATCATAGCCAATGCCGCAACTTAATCCTTAGCTCAGTGCCGCCAAAGCCTGTTCCAAGTCCGCTGTCAGGTCAGCAACATCTTCAATACCAATCGACAGCCGAACAACATCTGGTCCGGCACCCGCACTGATGCGTTGTTCGTCTGTTAACTGGCGGTGGGTTGTTGACGCGGGATGAATGACAAGGCTGCGCACGTCGCCAATATTGGCAAGGTGAGAAAAGAGCTTGAGGCCAGAGACCAATTTCACCCCAGCGTCATAACCGCCTTTTAGTCCAAAGGTGAACACTGCCCCCGCGCCCCTCGGACAGAGTTTCTGCGCCAAGGCATGGTTGGGGCTCGATGGAAGGCCGGCAAAATTTACCCAAGCCACTTCGGCGCACGCCTCAAGCCATCTGGCTACCGCAACAGCGTTTTCAGAGTGCTTCGCCATGCGTAGCGGCAGAGTCTCGATACCGGTAAGAATCAAAAAGGCATTCATCGGTGCGATAGCAGGGCCAATGTCACGCAATCCCATAACGCGACACGCAATTGCAAATGCAAAGTTTCCGAAGGTTTCGGCCAGCACCATACCGCCGTACGACTCATTGGGATCAACCAACGTTTTGTAGCGATGCTGAGAGGTAGACCAATCAAACGTGCCGCAATCAACAATAATGCCGCCAATAGAGTTGCCGTGCCCGCCTAGGAACTTGGTCATAGAGTGGACAACAATGTCAGCACCATGAAGCTTGGGCTGGCAAAGGTACGGTGTTGCTAACGTGTTATCGACGATCAACGGGATGCCGGCCTTTTTAGCGACTGCAGAAATGGCCGGCAGATCGATCACCAATCCACCCGGGTTCGCGATACTCTCAACAAAAATGGCTTTGGTTTTTTCTGTGACCGCTGCGGCAATCGCTCCGGGATCTGTTGCATCAGCCCAGACCACGTTCCAATTGAATTTTTTAAACGAATGATTGAACTGGTTGACTGAGCCACCATAAAGCTGGCGCGCTGCAATAAATTCGTCGCCCGGCTCGAGCAACGTGTGGAACACTAAAAACTGTGCTGCATGACCCGATGCGACTGCAAGCGCTGCGGTGCCGCCCTCCAGTGCTGCAACTCGCTCCTCAAGCGCGGCTTGCGTGGGATTCATAATCCGGGTGTAGATATTGCCGAAAGCCTCAAGCCCAAACAGCGAGGCGGCATGGTCAGCATCATTAAACACATAGGATGTGGTCTGGTAGATCGGTGTGACGCGAGCACCTGTTGATGCATCGGGCGCGGCACCTGCATGTACCGCAAGCGTCGAAAACTGGGGCGCGGGTAGATCCGTGCGATCTGTCATTCAAACCTCCTGGAGCACAATTTCTGCGCACCCTAAGGAGGCGAACAAGCGAGTGAAGTCAAGCCATGCCCAGCACCAACATCAACGCCAACAAGACACATGCGTCACATGCCAGACGGAGAGTGGTCGCTCAAAGCGCCAAGAGCTTTTAAATCTTTGCGATCTGACCGGCTGGCCGGCAGCTCCACTTCTTCAGTTCATAGTTAGGATGACCGTCCATCCAACGGGCAATTTCAATTTGCCCCATCATCATGCATTGGCGCGGCGAAACCGACGTTTGAAAAAACGACAGCCGTTCCTCGCGGCAACGCGACGGGTCATCAATAAAGCAGACAGAGAAGATGAGTTCTATCATGTTGGTTCCTCTCATCAGGCGCCGTCCGCAACCTGCGGACCAGACCCCCCTTCGAGCGTTTCCAACATTTTTTTGTTTGCTGACACCAGTTCACAAAATCGCGGGGTAACCTGTCAGCAAATTTTTTGACCGCGAATCAGAACGAACCATGATTGAACCATGAAATTCCTTACCCAAAACCTTCATTTCAATTTTGAGTGCTCGGATTTACCAATATGCAACTACGTCGTGGCATTTGCGCATCGATTTGAGCCGCACTGAAACGCTTTTTTGTTCTCCAGCCTACGTACTGCTCCTGATGCAGCAACTCATTGGCGCCATCCGCATAGTGCCGGCTCGCACGTTCTGCCGGTGGCCAGTTCGTTTTTGCAGCGCAAAACCGCATGCCAAAGGACAATCTTAGGTCGCGATCGCACCTGGCAGAGTCCGCCAACAATTTGAAAACAGAGAAGAATTCCAGACGGCCCCTGCATTTTCGCTTCCAATGGACCCGCATCTGGGGATAACGGGGACAGCGCACCCTCATTGAAACTTGCCAACAGCGAATCTCCTTACGACTCGGCGCGAGTTTCAGCGTGCACTGTCAGCGTAATACGAGTGATCCGAGTTCACCGGTTGCGTTGGTTGGATAGGGTTGAGCCAGGTCGCCCGAGAGGGAAGACCACTGTTGTTACAGGGCTCTGAGAGGGTTTAGTGGGGTAAGTTTCATGTTTCAGTCTCTAGTCACAGGCTCAATACTGCGCCGCAGTGGTGGGCCGATTTGCTTGATTGTTACGTCTTTCGCAGTCTCCGCGTGCGCTAATTCCGGTGGATTGACCACCGCATCAATCACACCAGATCCTGTGTCCAGCACTAGCCTTGCGCAGATCCCGGGGGCACAAAGTCCGGGTCCACTGGCCACAGCCTCGGTTGCTGAAACCTCCAAAACAGACACAACCGCTTTAGAGGCTACCGCATCAACGGACTCTCAGCCACTCCTGAAGAAAGCCCGTCAACTGCGTCTTGCCGGCAAAAAAGCCCGCGCACTGAAAACGCTCGATGACGCTAAAGACTCTGAAACCTCTGCTGTCCTTGTCAAAGAACGCGGCATGCTCGCTCTCGAAGTTGGACAGCTGGCCAAAGCCGAAAAATTGCTGACGCGTGCCCGCGACGAGCACGCGCCGGATTGGCGGGTGCATTCAGCCCTGGGTGCCACATTCTCTGCACGAGGCAACCAGCAAGCCGCACAAATGGAGTTTTCTAAAGCACTTGCGCTAGCGCCAGATCACCCGTCAGTTCTCAACAATTTGGCCTTGTCTTATGCGTTGGACGGCAACCATGCGCAAGCCGAAACGCTGCTCCGCCAGGCCGCAACCCACGACAAGAGCAAGTTGAAAACAAAGCAAAATCTGGCTCTACTCCTCGGGCTCAATGGAGATATTCAGGAAGCCAAACGGGTGAGTGCTTTGGTTCTACCACCTGAAAAAGCAGACGCCAACGTATCGTACTTTGCCACCCTGAAACGCAAATCGGCAAAGGTATCCAAGGCGGCACAGCCCACTGCCAAGACCATTCAGTCCGCCCAAGTCAACTAAGAGGCGTTCAGCCTCTTAGAACTCTATAGCGTCCAAACCCATTTGGTGTTGGCAATGTCTGGTCCCCCTAACAAGGGTTCCATTGCATTGATATACGCTTCTCAGCACTGGATCACAGCCAACGGAGCTACCATCTATGAAGTCAGTAGAGGCAGCTGTCCTGTTCCACGTTGGGTGGCGCCGCATGTGACGTCTGACCTTATTACAACACCCGCAACCCGCAAAATGTCGTCGCCTCGGCCGAGGCATGATCTAGACGCACGCACAGAACGCGATCACCTCAAATGTTCAACGATGGATGTCATCGTAGAAAACGATGGGACGCCGCCCATGCGTTGCCTCGCTCCCGATGTTCAAACCAGCATGTGATAGATACAGCACGACGCCACGTGGCGCAGAGACACGTCGTCGACTTTGTTTTGTTGTGGTGATTAGAAGACTGTGCACAACACTGCGGCTGACACGGCGGTCAAACTTCTGAATGCAATAGAAATTTGGAATTCCGCGTTTCGGATAGCAACTTTCAACTTTTATCGATCACGCCTGTGCGTCTGTGCGTGGTCTCAAACACAGCGCCGCTCTCATCATCACTGCTTCAAGACGTCTTAGGGTGATGTCGTGGGCGAACCTGGTGTTCCGGCGCCACCGCTCACTGATGATCCGCCTTGTCCCGAACCTGAATCTGAACTGCCTCCGCCAACGTACTCCGTCCACGTGACGCTACGCCGTTCGCTTGATCGCGGCGCACTGTGCTGCGGATGCCGCAGATCACGCGCGTTGGCAACGGTCAAAGCCAAATTGCGCTGTGTGGCACAGCCAAAATCTCGATGTGGCAAACGCTCGCGATCGACGCCAAGATCAGCAGACCAATTTTCACAATAGGGCGGCTGGGCCACTGGGCGACGATAGGCAATGCGCAAAGCCGGCCCAAATTCTGGATTGTGCCCAGAATAATCTTGGGCGTGAACTGCATTCGACGGAATTCCCGCAGCGCTGACAATATCTTCCACTTGACGCATGGAGCGCGCAACTGAAAAGCGGCCGCCTGCTGTACGCGGCGCGGCAATTTTTAACCCGCTCGTACTTTCAGCCTTGTAGCGTTCTGCAAAGCGGCGCACATCCGCTGCTTGATTGTGGCTTAAGCCTGCTCCACCGTGTGGCAGCTCAACATAAAGCGTCTCTGTTTCAGATGAAAAATGAATGGCATGTTTCTTTTCCGGATCACTCAGAATGCGCGCTCCGTAGTTGTCGAGACAGCCGGTGAGGCCCAACACGGCAGCAGCGCCAACCGCTAAGGCCAGGGCTGACGTAGCAGAGTTTCGGTTTTTGAAACATGAGGTTTTAATGGATGTCATCCCTTCACTCCTGGATAATCGATGACATAGCCGTAGTCGCCATTGTATTCATGCTGACCTGAAATCGACTCTCCGCCATAAATGCGGTTGATATTGCCAAAGAACAGTTCCTTGAGCTCACTTTCAGGCATGAACCCGTCTGTCGGCTTGGCCATGGCCTCAGCCGTCGAGTGGTTTGCGATGTACGGCGTCACAAGGATCACCAATTCTGTCTCGCGACGACGGAAATCATTCGACCGGAATAAGGCTCCCAACACAGGCAACGTCTTCAGACCTGGAATCCCTTCAACACTTTGGCGCGTTTCGTCCGACAGCAGGCCTGCCATCGCCAATGTGCCTCCACTCGGCAATTCAAGGGTTGTTTCAGCTCGGCGCACACGTAGTGCCGGCAGCGTAATCGCGGCCAGTGTAACGGCGCCGTCCGTCGATAGTTCGCTCACTTCTGCTGAAATGTTGAGGCTAATCCGGCCTTCGCTCATGACAACAGGTTTGAAGGCGACGTTGACGCCGAATTCTTTGTAATCGACGGTAATGCGATTGTCTTCTTCCGCGATGGGAATTGGGAATTCACCGCCAGCAAGAAACTTGGCCGTTTCGCCTGAGATGGCCGTCAGCGTCGGCTCAGCTAGCAACTTCAACACGCCACGCCGTTCCAGCGCCTGCAAAAGGGTTTGCACACTTCGGCCGTTAGCTTGCCACGTGGAATGAAGTGCCGAGCCTGCAGCAACGAACGGCGCTGTCGCTGGTGCAACGGCTGCAGCGCCAGCGACAACCGGGCTCGTCACTGGAAAAGCGTTCCGGATTACTTTGGCAAATGTGAAATTGCCTGACGTTAATATCGAGCCAGGTATATCCACACCAATACGGCGCAATGCGTCGCGCTGTATCTCAGCAACCT
>JAHZKN010000033.1 GCA_022600335.1 Alphaproteobacteria bacterium | reverse complement strand
GCACACACCCGGCGCTAAACGCCCGAGAATTTTGTGCGAAAAGGTTTTTCAGCGGCGTATCATGCATGTAAACGCCTTCTGGGTTTTGCATATCAATGCGCACCAACCCTAGGGCGTTTTTCGGACCGGGATCTTGCTTGAACCGAATCCGTTTAGCGTCCGCAATGTTCCAATTAATCTGCGTCGGATTGATTTCAGGTCCGTTGAAATCACCTTCGACAACGCGAATGCCTTCTTTAAAGAGAAAATCCGGTTCTTTTTGTAAGCGTGGAATAATGTCTTGAACAGCAACGCTTTCGGGAACTTTCCAATAGGGGAAGAAATTGACTGCTTTGATCATCGCGCGCAGCTGCGGTGTGTCGCGACCTGGGCGCCCAACAATGACGCGGTGGCGCAATTCCACTTGATGTCGATCCACGGCCTCTAATTGGAAGGCGGCAGCATTGACCAACACATAGCGATCATCTGCCGGTGCCATACGCAACAACTCAGCAATGCGATCATAGTTCTGACGTAGCTGTTGAAGCCGCTTTTTTGCTGGGACATTGAGTGATGCGATTGTCGGGCGGTCAACCCGGCCAGTAGCGCGAAGCCCGTGACGCGTTTGAAACCGCTTCACGCCTTCTGCGAGCCCGGCGTCATAAATTTGGCTAGAGAAATAGCCCGCTTGTTTGCGATAGTCTCCCGTGACGCGCAAAATACGACGCATAGCGGGAACACGATCATCGTTATCGCCCACCCGGATCATGCGCTTACCAGGCATTTCCGGCCAACCGCCATTAGCAACAATGCGCTCATACTTCGCTATAGCGCGCTCAATAGCATAGAGCATCTCGTCGCTGCGCCAAGGAACTGCATTACGGCGCAGATCGTTGAGCGGAACTTTTTTGGCGGTGGTCGGCGACCGAGTGGTTGATCTCGAATTTGATCCGCTAAGACCCTCCCACCACCGCGTTGGGTTAGCGTTGGCAGCGGTAGCTACGACAACTAAACCTGCTGCTGCACAGGCTGCAACGGCTAGAACTGCCACGCGTAGAGGGGCCCAAAAGGGCACGCGGCGCGGACTTGCCAGCACGCTCTTTTTTATCCTTAGATTTGGTCTATTGCTCACGTCATTTGGCCTTGAGACAGGTTCACCAACAACAGATACGTATGGGGCGCCCAAATTGTTTTCAATGATTCTCAATGCAACTCTAGGGTGACTGTGCCCATTGTCGGTAAGAACTGAGATTCCCAACGCGCGGCCTTGTACAGCGCCAATTCAGGAATCCGAATCCACTCTACCTCATGCCCTTTAGGGAAGACCGATGTGGCCAAAGAAAGACTGTTTTTCGGCTTTGACAAGGGGGTGGTGCGGTTCACTCAGCGCAATGTTGCAGACCGGAAACACTTCGCCTGCAGGACCCTTACAGATCTTGGGCAAAATGATCATAACCGAGATCAGACAATTCCAAGGGTTGGCCGGATAGATCCTCAAAGACCCAGTCAGATTGCTCCATTAAATGGCCAATCTCTGTCACCACCACACCGGACATTTCAGCTGCCGATACAAACGCTTCGCGCTGATCCGGCGGAACGGCTGCCAGAACTTCATAATCCCCGCCTGCTGTCAGCACATCAGTGAGCGTGACACCGTTCGCAGCCACGACCTGTTGTGTCGCACCTGAAACTGGGAGGCGGGCACAGGTAATATGGAGGCCTAGGCCACTGGCGTCCGCCAATGAGATCGCATCCTTGGCCAAACCATCTGAGATATCCATGGCTGCCGTGGCGTACTCCAGTAAAACCGACACCAGTCTGTTGCGTGGCTTTGGGCGAAGGTAACGGTGGCGCAAAAAATCTGCCGTTTCGTCTGACAGTTGCCAGTCTGCCTGCAGATTGGGATTGCCGCGCAACGCAAGTCCGACACCGGCATCGCCTAGAGTGCCGGTGAGAAAAAGACAATCGCCAGCGCGTCCCGTGGAACGCGCGACCAATTTACCTGTCTCGACGCGGCCGAGCGCAGTGATCGTAATCGCCAAAGGACCATCGCGGCGATCGGTATCACCACCGGCAAGTTTGATCCCAAAGACGGTTTGGGCCATCGCAAGGCCACGGCAAAAATCAGCCATCCAAGCGTCGTTAGGCGGGGTAGGGAAAGACAACGACATCAGATAAGCGATTGGATCCGCACCCTTGGCCACCAGGTCTGAGACATTGACCGCCAATGCTTTCCACGCAATGTCTGCGGCAGAGTCATCGGCAAAGAAGTGCACACCTTCTGCAACCGCATCCACTGTTGCTACCACATCGAAGCCAGTTCCAACATCCAGTGTCGCGGCGTCATCCATCAAGCCATGTGCACCATCAAAGCCTTTTGCTAGCGGCGCTAAATAGCGTTGGATGAAGTCTTTCTCGCCTCCTACGAACCCCTTTCCATGCTTGGACTTTCTCATTTGCACTTCCAAAGACAGAATTCTCCTTGATCACCACCACAACCAGGCGTTTTGGTGCCACGACCACTTACACACAATTTGATCTTTCAGGCCTGGATATTCCGGCACACAACCAGATTGTTCATGTCTACTTAGAGCGTGATGCATCGTGAGACGCCACTTCGCGCGCGCGCACCTCACCAGAAAGTGCATGCAGAACGCCGTTGATCACACGCGGCTCATCATCGGAAAAGAACGCATGTCCGACATTGATATATTCGTTGATCACAACGCGCACAGGGATATCGCTGCGATCGATAAGTTCATAAACACCGGCACGCAAGATTGCGCGAAGTATGGAATCCACACGCTTTAGGCGCCAACCGTCGGCAAGCTGGCGATCAATCAGTGGATCAATATCACGCTGACGCCGCACAACCCCTTCCACAATATCGGAGAAAAATTTGGCGTCTCCGCCAATAAGATCATCGTCTGATGGATCGGCGTCCTGTCCTGCCTCTGTCGCCGCAAACCGACACTCAACAAACTGCTGGATAACCTCGCCCGCGTCAGTGCCAGAAAGATCCATCTGGTAGAGCGCCTGCACAGCACCAATGCGAGCAAGATGTCTGGGTTGCCGCGTTTCAGCTTGGCGTGGAGTTGAACGGGTTGCTTCGCTCATGAGCTGGCACTCGCGCGCTGCCGGGCAACTGCAATCAACGACAGGCAGGCGCGTGCAGCTTGAGCGCCTTTGTTGTCGTTACCCTCTGTGCGCGCCAGCGCCTGTGCTTCATTTTCAACTGTCAAAATAGCATTGCCAACCGGAATGTTGTGGCGCACAGCGACATCCATCAACCAGTGATTGGCGTTGTTGGCGACAATATCAAAATGTGCCGTCTCGCCACGAATAACGCAGCCGAGTGCCAGCGCTCCCGCGTAAGCGAGTGGTTTTTTTGCGTCAGGGCCAGAGAACCGGAACAGACCATCCGCCACCGCACTGCTCAGAGCCAGCGGTATTTCCAAGGCACCAGGCACAGTGATGCAGTCGAATGCAACGCCTTGGTTTTGAAGCTCATCACGCGCACCACCAAGCAATGCATCGGCAATATCACCATAATACCGCGCTTCAATAATCAATATTCGCGGCAAAGGACCGTTGCCGAGATCAATGCGTGGGCTTTGCGGGCGCGCACGCTCATCAGACTGTGTCTTTGTCACCATCGACTGTTACTCGAGTCCCTTTGTGCCGACGATGCGCAAACCAAATGCATCAAGACCGACATATGTATCCGACGGCGAATTGGTCAAAAGGGTCATGTCGCCCACACCTAGCGCACGCAGAATCTGTGATCCGACACCGATCTCGACCTGACGTCGGCCGCGGTCCCCCTTTGTGTCAGCGGGCCGGGCACGCTTTTTGATCCACTCCGAAACGCTGGTCGCACCAAGATCGCGGATAAGAACAATCACACCTCGCCCTTCCTCAGAGATTGCCTTCATTGCTTTTGCAATCGAGGTTTCCTCACCCAAATTATCACCGATACCAAGGAGGTCAGTTGGTGCATTGACGGCGTGCACGCGAACGAGAACCGGGCCCGGCTGGGTGAGATCGCCCTTCACAAGCGCCAGGTGTTCAACAGGCTCAACTGTAGTGGTGAAGACATGCAAGTCAAAAGCCCCGCCAAATTGGCTGGTAACCGGCGTGCGCGCCACAGGCTCAATCAGGCGATCATTCCCTAGACGATAAGCAATCAAACTTTCAATCGTGCCGATTTTCAGCCCATGCGTTTGTGCAAAGGCTAGAAGGTCTGGCACTCGAGCCATCGTGCCATCATCATTCATGATTTCGCAGATCACGGCTGCGGGAAACAAACCAGCGAGCGACGCTAAATCAACAGAGGCTTCCGTATGGCCAGCACGAATGAGAACACCGCCCTCGCGCGCAACCAGCGGAAACACGTGGCCGGGCGAGACGATGTCATCCGAGCTCTTCCCGGGATCTATGGCTGTCGCAATTGTACGCGACCGGTCATGTGCTGAAATGCCGGTTGAAATTCCCTCGCGGGCTTCAATCGATTGCGTGAAAGCCGTTCGCAACTGCGATGCGTTAGAACGTACCATATTCTTGAGGCCAAGCTCCGCAGCGCGCGTTGATGTCAGCGCCAAACAAATAAGACCGCGGCCATACTTGGCCATGAAGTTGATTGCATCCGGCGTTGCCATCTGCGCAGGGATCACCAGATCCCCTTCATTTTCGCGATCTTCGGCATCAACAAGCACAACCATGCGCCCATTCCGCAAATCTTCAAGGATTTCTGGAACGGAAGACATGACACTGTTGCCACTCGACTGAGCGACTTGTGTAGTTGGTTGTGTCAACGGTTGAACTCCATCATGCGAGCCACGTAGCGCGCAAATATATCGATTTCGATATTGACGACTTCTCCCGACTTTTTGCGCCCCCACATCGTTTGGGTCAAGGTGTGGGGGATGAGATTAATCGTAAACCGGCGGTCGACAACAGAATTGACCGTCAATGACGTGCCATCAAGTGCAACAGAACCCTTTGTTGCTACAAAGCGCGCCAAGTCATCTGCAACCTCAAATTCAAATCGCTGGCTGTCACCGTCTGGCTCAATCGATACAATCTTTGCTACACCATCAACATGACCGGTGACCAGGTGCCCTCCAAGCTCATCGCCAGCCCTCAAGGCCCGCTCAAGATTCATCTTCTGTCCAACTTTCCAACCATCCAACGTGGTTTTCGCCAGTGTTTCATTTGAAACATCGACTTCGAATTGCGCGCCAGTTTCAGCCGCGTCAATCTTGGTCACCGTCAAGCAGCAACCATCGCACGCAACGGAGGCCCCCAGCGCAATCGTTTCTGGGTCGAAAAGACTTGCGATCACGAAGCGTCCGCCGTCGCGTTCAACCAATTCGCCAATGTCCGTGATAATACCTGTAAACATCACACTCGAGTCTCAAACGGGCACCCTTTAGGGGCAACCCGTGTGTGGCATATTTCCGTTTGGGTTTGAAGCAATCTAGGTCGGTGAATCCGGTCGAAAGGTGAATAGGCCGTCGTCTCCGAGGTTGCGGCTATCGACAACGGGTCCGGGGTCGCATCTCAATTGTGCTTCTACCAACCTGCGTACCTGTTGGCTGGCGTCGTTCCCGCGCACATCACAACCACCAACAAAGACCATCACTTCATCAACCAAACCTGTTGCCGCAACCCAGCGCCAGATCTGCGGTCCCCCTTCAACGAGCAACCGTGTGATGCCATGTTCCGCTAACACCGTGAGACAATCACGCGCATCAAAACCAGCTTCTCTGCCGGCGATGGGGATGAAATGAACCCCATCTGTTTGCAGTTTGCGAGCACAATCTGACTTAACGACGTCGGACGCCGTAACGATCCAGATGTCGTCGTCAGCCTTGCGCGCCCACAAGCGGCTGGTGGGCAGAGCCTTTAACTGCGATGTCACGATGATGCGCGTCGGTGAGCGGCCCTCGAGTCCTGGCAAGCGACAGGTCAATTCTGGATCGTCGTCACGCAGTGTGGCACCGCCAATTAAAATTGCATCGGCATTGGCTCGTAATCTGTGGCCATGCGCACGCGCTGTGTCTCCTGTCACCCAAGCGGGTTGCCCCTTGGCGCCGCGCGGCACTTGACCATCCCTGGTCATGGCTACCTTCAGCTGAACAAACGGCCGCCTCTGCGTCACCCGCAATACATGACCGCGTGTCAGCCAGCTTGCCTCTTGTCCACACACGCCACTTTGTACAATAAGCCCAGCGTCGCGCAGCCGCGCCAGACCCTGACCAGCCACGCGCGGATCTGGATCTTGAATCCCAACCACAACGCGGGCAATGTCTGCAGCGATCACCTGATCAGCACATGGCGGCGTTTGCCCCTGATGTGCGCACGGCTCCAAAGTGACATACAGCGTTGCGCCCCGTGCGGCATTGCCGGCCTGAGCCAGTGCCTGTGATTCAGCATGTGGTCGCCCACCGGGGCTTGTAACAGCTCGGGCAATGATTTCTCCTGTTATGGGACTAGCGATCACAGCACCAACCGACGGATTGGGTGCAGTTGTACCGAGGCCGCGCCGTGCCATCGCCAGAGCCGTACGCATCATACGGACATCGAATTTCTCAGCATCCATTGTGCAACCGTTAGGACGTGGTGCGAGAATGCGCCGAAAGAACGGTAACATTCACTTGACCAGACGCGTCACCATCAGAGGGCTTTGCGTTGGTGTCGGCGTCAACTTCAAATGCACCAGTGCTCGCTTCCGCCCGTGCAATTTCACCCAGCACTTCCTGGAAGTCTGCGACTTCACGGAAATCGCGGTAAACGGAGGCAAAGCGGACATAAGCAACGGGGTCGAGACCCTTGAGACCAGCCATGACGTAGGCACCGATTGTCGATGAACTCACTTCACTCTCACCACGGCTCTCAAGCCTGCGCACAATGTCCGATAGCAGCAGCTCGACCTGCTCTGACTCTACCGGTCGCTTGCGCAACGCAATTTCTACAGACTTTGCCAGTTTCTCGCGATCGAAAGACACCCTGCGACCCGATCGCTTTACGACAAGCAGCTCGCGCAGCTGCACCCGCTCAAAGGTTGTGAAGCGGGCATCGCAGTCCGGGCACACGCGGCGGCGGCGGATGGCCGTATTCTCCTCCGTCGGGCGACTGTCTTTAACCTGAGTGTTCTCTCCTGAGCATTGCGGGCAACGCATGGTCTTGGTCCTAAATGCGAGAAAGGCGCCAAGCGAATCCGCTGGCGCCTCCCTTCTAACCGTATTTGCCGCCTAAGAGTAGATTGGGAATCTCTTACACAGAGCTTTTGCCTCGGCTTTGACTTTAGCCTCCACCGCACCATTGCCGTCTGGGCCGTTGGCAGCCAGTCCATCCAGAACCTCAGCGATCATACGCCCAATATCGCGGAATTCCGCTTCTCCAAAGCCGCGGGTCGTGCCCGCCGGTGCCCCAAGGCGAATACCAGACGTTACCATGGGCTTTTCTGGGTCAAACGGCACGCCGTTTTTGTTGCACGTGATGTGGGCGCGCTCCATGGCTTTTTCCGAAATGTTGCCGGTCAGCTTTTTAGGTCTCAGATCGACAAGGATCAGATGCGAATCCGTGCCGCCAGAGACCAGCGCGAACCCAGCATCAACCAGCACCTCACCCATGGCCTTTGCATTTGCAATCACGCTCTTGATGTAGGCCTTAAACTCCGGCTGCTGAGCTTCGCCAAAAGCGACCGCTTTGCCGGCGATCACATGCATCAACGGTCCCCCCTGTATGCCAGGGAAAATTGCTGAGTTCACTTTTTTGGCGATGTCGGCATCGTTGGTCAGGATCATGCCACCACGTGGACCGCGCAGCGTCTTATGAGTTGTCGTTGTCACCACATGGGCATGCGGGAATGGACTTGGATGTTCACCGGCTGCAACGAGGCCAGCGAAGTGTGCCATATCCACCATCAACATCGCGCCGACTTCATCTGCAATTTGCCGGAATGCTGCGAAATCCCAAACGCGTGGGTAGGCAGAACCGCCTGCAATAATAAGCGCGGGACTCGATTCCTTTGCAATCTTACGAACATTGTCCATATCGACCAGGTGGGTGTCTTGCTTCACCTGATAATGGACAGGATTGAACCACTTACCAGATTGGTTGACCTTCGCACCGTGGGTCAGGTGACCACCGTGGGCAAGATCAAGGCCCAAGATGGTATCGCCGGGTTTGATCAACGCATTGAACACACCTTGGTTGGCCTGGCTGCCGGAATTGGGCTGCACATTGGCAAATCCACAGCCAAAAATTTGCTTTGCCCGATCAATCGCCAGCTGCTCAACAACATCGACGTGCTGGCAACCGCCGTAGTAGCGCCGGCCGGGGTAACCTTCAGCATACTTGTTGGTCAAAACGCTACCGGCTGCATCGAGCACAGCGCGTGAAACGATATTCTCTGACGCAATCAGCTCAATCTCGTACTGCTGGCGATCGAGTTCATTGTCGATTGCCGCCGCGACGTCACGGTCTGTTTCGCTGAGCCGGGCTCGAAAGAACCGGTCGGTGCCTGCGTTAGCCTTCTTTTTGAACATCGATTTCCTCTTAATTTGCCGGATTTAGCCCAAAAGGCGGAGAACGGCCGTCACAACAGCCTACCTGTGCCAAATTTGCCCATACCATAGTCGAATGGGCAACAAGAAAAAAACTGCGTCTTCGCGACGAAGCTACGCAGTTCTGGCCGGCGCTCGCCGGCGGTGACGACTACAGGCGTTACCCGCATCGCCAACGCGCGCTTACGGATGCAACGGGATCGTCAATTATTCTGCTGCGAGGCGCACCGTCTTGCCAGACGATACAGGACAAGCGGCCCATAACTCCTGCAACGCGGCTATCAGCGCCTCGAGCTGGGCATCGGTGTGCTGTGGACTTGGCGTCAGGCGGATGCGTTCAGTACCGCGTGGCACGGTTGGATAGTTGATTGGCTGCACGTAAATCTGGTGGTGGTCAAGCAAAGCATCGGTGACAGCCTTGCAGTGGACCGGATCGCCAATCATGATCGGCACAATGTGGCTGGGGCTCTCCATCACCGGCAGACCAACGTCGGCCAAGCGGGCCTTGAGGAGAGCGGCGCGCTCCTGCAAACGCTGCCTTTCAACGTTGCTGTTTTTCAGGTGCCGGATTGAGGCGAGCGCTCCAGCCGCTAGTGCCGGAGCGAGCGATGTCGTGAAGATAAATCCTGGTGCGTAACTGCGCACAGCATCACAAAGATCGCGAGAGCCAGCGATGTAGCCGCCCATAACACCAAAGCCCTTGGCCAGTGTGCCGTTAATGATGTCAACCCGCGCCATCACACCGTCACGTTCAGCAAGGCCACCGCCACGCGCGCCGTAAAGCCCAACCGCATGCACCTCGTCAAGATAGGTCAAGGCGTTATAGGTTTTTGCCAAGTCACAGATTGCGCCAATAGGTGCGATGTGCCCATCCATGGAATAGACACTCTCAAAGGCGATAATCTTTGGTACGTCGCGCGGCACATCTTTGAGCTGCGCTTCAAGGGCCTCAAGATCATTGTGGCGGAAGATCCGCTTTGGGCCTCTGCCATTGCGAATTCCAGCGATCATGGAGGCATGGTTTTTCTCGTCCGAGAACACAACACAGCCTGGCAACAATTCAGACAACGTGGACAGCGTCGCGTCGTTGGCAACATAGGCCGACGTAAACAACAGAGCCGCATCCTTGCCATGGAGATCCGCAAGCTCGTTCTCAAGCTCGACATGATAGTGAGTTGTGCCGGAAATATTGCGCGTGCCACCGGACCCTGCACCGACCGCATCAACAGCTTCGTGCATGGCTGCAATCACACTTGGGTGCTGTGACATGCCAAGATAGTCGTTGGAGCACCATACGGTAGTGTCGTGCGAACCTGTTTCAGCGAAGTGCTCAGCGGACGGAAACGCACCGCGGCGGCGCTTTAGATCTGCGAACACCCTGTAGCGGCCCTCTTGCCGAACCATGTCCAACGCCGATTTGAGCTGCTTGCGATAGTCCATTCTTCGTTCCCTAGACGCCCAACATCTGGCGCACCGCCAGCCATGCTCGATCCGCATTAGACCCAGCCGAAACCGAGTATCCTCAATGCCTTATCTTCCTTCAGGCGCCGTTTCAGATCAACCGACCGCGGTGTCGCGGGCAGTTTTTCCGAGCCTGCAAACAAATTCAAGCGATAAGAGCACATTTGAGCAACACTACACCTTGATTAGGGTCAGCTCTGGGCAATTTGGAGCATTTTGATAGGCAGCGATCCGCCCGAACCGCCAGTAGCCCTGCTGGATCACGAATGGTAACTCCGTTCACCAACCTGTTGCCGGCTACTAGCCGGTGGCATCAAGCCGAACCCTGCCAAGCCACGCACCCTGCGAGAACGAAACAATTGATTCTATCACCAAACAGGGCAGCAGTAGCCTTAGTAGGATGCAGCAATCTCTCCGACATTGTCGCGTTCGTAGAGATCTCGGCGGAATTGTATCACGCCGTCCTTGGTCGCCCATGCCGTTATATATACAAAGTAAAGCGGCACCCGGCGACGCAGACTGACGTCGATCCGCTTGCCCTTTTCTCGCACATATTCAATGCGTCCCCGGCTCCAACCAGAGCGGCCTTCCAATAGCCATGCCGCCAGCTGCTCAATGTTGCGCACACGAATGCAGCCGGAACTTGCCGCTCGCACATTACGTCCAAACAGCGAGTCTGATGGCGTGTCGTGCATATAAACTGAATGGGAGTTATTGAAGTTGATCTTCAAAAATCCAAGTGGATTTTCTTTGCCTGGTTGTTGGCGATACGACAACTGGAAGGGTTGCGAGGACTCCCAATTGATTTTCTTCGGGTTCAACTTTTTGCCACCGCTGTAGGCATCTATGCCATATTTCACCAGCACATTCTTTCCAGCCCGTGCCATCTCTTGACCTTTGGGTATCAGATCCTTCTTCACCACGGTTGGCGGCAAGCGCCAAACAGGATTGAAGTTCATTTGATGAATTTTTGTTCGCAGCAGCGGCGTTGGTCGGTCAGGCTTGCCAACCACGCCAGTGTGCCGCGACACAACGCGATCACCCTTCACCGCTTCAACTTGCGCGGCTGGAATATTCACCACCACATACTTCTTTTTGCCAAGCCCGCTATACTGCTTCAAGCGCTGCAAGTTCTTTTTCAATTGCCTAAGCCGAACATCTGCAGGCACGTTGAGCGCGGCGATCGTGCGGCGATCAACAACGCCTGTCGGTGTTAAGCCATTGGAAGCCTGGAACCGTTTCACGCCTTTGAGCAAGCTGCCATCAAAGTACTCATCGAAAAAAGTGCTGGGCTCCATATCGCGAGATGCGACCAGTCTCTTGCGCAATTGAGAAACAATTGGGTCTGACGAGCCAGTTCTCAAAACCGTGCGTTTGGGCAGATCGGGCAACCTACTCCAGCCGCCCTTTGCAACAATCTTCTCATATAGTTTGATTGCCGCTGCGGTGGCTTTTACATTTTGGGGCGACAGAGTTGGAAAACCAGGAGGCGGGTTGCGCTCCCATTCCTTAACAAAGGAACGATCATAATTCTCGCCAGTTACGTGATGTCCGCGCAGCGCGTCGCGAATATCATAGGCTCCAACAGTACTGGCCGCCATCGCCATCGTGGTGACCAGCAGCCCAATCAGACACCATCGCTGCATTATCCCTCGCTCCAAAAGCTGTTCTTTTTGCATGGTCAACACACAGGTACAAACTGGTGCGATCTCACATCACCGCATCGTTATGCTCGAATTTGACGAAATGGAGCCCCGATCAAACTCTGGTGAGCCGCAATTTGCCTGGTTTGGCTGACCCATCATCTATGTTGTGCACCATTTTGCGATATTCGTTTGGCGCCGCAAAGATGAAATGTTCACTCTTCCGCAGGCACAGAACAACTGGTGCCAAGTGGCAACAAAAAAGGCCGCAGGAGGGTCCTGCGGCCGATCTTGTCATGTTTGCTAGCAAATCGCTGCGGTAGCACTACAGGCGGTAGCGGATTTGATCGCTCCAGAAGCGCTCCAACCGAACCAAAGCTTTGTTCAGCACTTGCACGTCCGCGTTGTGCACCTGACCAACAGCCTCAAGCGAGGTGAGTTGGCGGTCATAAAGCTTGTTGACGACATCACAAGCATCCAAGCCCTTTTGTGTGAGGCTGACACGAACGCTGCGACGATCAACTTCAGATCGCTTGTAATGCAGATACCCCATATCGACCAACTTCTTCAGGTTGTACGATACGTTGGAGCCGAGATAATAGCCGCGGCTTTTCAATTCGCCTGCGGTCAGCTCGTTATCACCGATATTATAGAGCAACAATGCTTGGACGCTGTTGATGTCTGAACCGCCAAGACGGTCGAATTCATCTTTGATCACATCCAAAAGCAGGCGGTGCAAACGCTCGATGAAGCGAAGGGCCTGCAGGTATTCGGAGCGAAAAGACTCTTCCGACTCCTCAGGTACGCTCATGTGCGTAGCTTCTAACGCAACTGTCATTGGATCCTGCCTCTGTATTTTGTCTGTTTGACGCATCCCGGTTTTTCCAGGTTGCCGCAAACGTAACAGCAGCAGTTAAAGCTTACCTAAATAGGCATAGTAAAAGAATAGTTATGGGGTGGTCACGTGAACCAAGCCTTAGCTATTTGACTCACCGAGCCTTGAAAAATGGGCAGTTTTTCAAGGTCATTGCTGCGCATTTTAACCTGTATTCGGCTATTCATAGACTATTAATCACAAAGCGAATTGTAAAATTTACGAACGTGCCGCTTGCATTTGTTGTCGCGTTGGAAGCGAAAAGGCGTCATCTGAAACTGGCTTAAAGAAATCATTGACCATGTCTGGCGTCACATCGGCAAGATCTGATGGGTTCCAATCAGGCGCTCCATCCTTGTCAATGAGTTGCGCACGAACGCCTTCTGGAAAATCATGACACTGCAGAAAGTTGCTGGCCAGAGTATAATCAACCAGCAGCGTCTGCCTCAAATCCAACTCTCGTGATGCCTGAATATGGCGATGGGTGACCTTCAATGCGACGGGAGACTTTTCGCGCAGCTCGCTAGCAACTTTCTGAGCCCAGTCCTTGTCATCACCCGACACAGCG
>JAHZKN010000032.1 GCA_022600335.1 Alphaproteobacteria bacterium | reverse complement strand
GGTTGTTTCATAGGGCGGCTTCGTAGGTCTCGATCGGAGTCCTAATCATGAAGCGGGTTAAAGTCTCCGCGATTCACAATATCAAAATTGCTGCTCAGCAGCGCAAAGCACAGGTTTCTACGCGCCGTCACTGGTCCAGAGTTTCTTTTCAGGAACAGTTTCACCGCCTCGTTAAAACGCGCCAACTCAATTTCCAAAGTATCCGGTCCCCTGCAGATTCCGGAAAGATCCCAGCGCTCACCGGAACACACTGGACCTGCTCGCGACGCCGATAGCACAGTTGACAAATAATAGTGAAGATAGTGGCGGACGGCGCGTGAGCTGTCTAACACCCGGCCGTTTGTACGCACCCAATCGCCACCTTTCACACTACGCACATCAAAATTCTTGTTGCATTCGCTGTCCAATGTGCTGGCCTTTCGGCACAGTCGAGCACGGTCCGCGCGCCACTTCTTTTTATCGGCCTCGTCGCAGGCAGAGTGCTTTCTATCCTCGCACGACGCATCACAGGTGTCATTGTAGGCGCGGTAACAAACCGGCGTTATGCTGCGACCTTCTGAGGCCAAATCCGCTTCGATATCGAGGGAGGAGAAAATTGAGCTGTAGCCAAACAACTCCTGTGCCAACGCGCGCAGGTGGGTGCGTTGGCCTCGCTTGTCCGAGGCAAAATCTTTGCGCAACTGGATTCGTGAATAGATGACCTTTTGCACGGTGTTAAAGATTCTTTGCGGAAAATTTGCATACCGACTCGGAATATCTGCATCACGTTTTTCATAGAGATCAAAATATTTGTAACATTCATCATAGAGAGGAGCACGCCTGATGGTCGGGCATTGGGGATCTTCTTTTGCACCCACATCCTCCTTGTTGTATTTTATGCGTCGTGTTATTGGCGTGCGCGTACACGATAGCTCAACGTCTTGCGAGCCGTTTGGTGCCACGTTTAAAACGACATATTCACTCGGCTTGTCGACCAGAGATCCCACATTAACCTCGATAAATGACCCACTGGCATCCTCGTTGGTCTGATGCGTGGTGCTGAAGCCTTTATGAGTGTGCGCCGAATAATAGCGATCAAAGAGGCCTTTGCTCGACCACTTCCGAAAGTGTCCACCCACCGTCGAGGTTCCAAAACGCACACCAAACAAAGAGCTGCTTTTCAACATCTCAAATGGATGGTGCCCGACCAGCGTCGTGAGAATGCCCTCCTTCTTGTTGTCCTCGAGCCAACGTGCAACGATCGCCAACTGTAAATCACTCATCGCCCCGTTGGCACCTGCGCCTTGATACATACTCACGCTCAGCAACTGGGGGGGGCGCTCAAAATCACATGTGTCGATGAGAAGGAATGAGGCGAGTTTGCCGCCCGTACCCACACGCACGCGTACCTCTTGAATAACAAACCCCTGCCAGGGTTTGTCTTTGTTGACGTACCAGCATACGCGATTGAGATTTTTAGCTCCGGTATTGTCAGAGCACCTAAGATCAGCACGGTGACGCGTTGCAAGTTTTGCAAGCTCGCTTCCAGACTCAAGCAATCCAAAATTTTGTTCCGTGTTGAAGCGCTCCACCACCTTGCCGAGATAACTCTTGATGAATTTCTGCTTGGTCATAAGCGGAGCATCAATCGAACCAGGCGATACAATGCGATCGAAGCCGCGCATGTTCCGGCACAGGGCAAACCAATAACGCTTGTTCTCAAGGTTTGACGGCAGAAAGCGAGAGCTTTTCTCTTTTGTGGGATGGGAAATGCCAAGAAAATAACTGTCATGATTGCCAGGCGCCATATACCACGGCACCGTCGACCCATCTGCACGTTGCGAATGCTGTGTCATAGCGGCGGTGAATTCCTGAAACTCACTAACGCAGCCATTGTTGATGGCGTCCCCAAGATGGATCACCACATCGCCAGTAGGTTTTTTCTTATTGGCCAGTTCATGCTGCAGGACATACTGCAAGATCCGCAATGAAAAGACATTGGTGAGCGATGGGCGGCGCGCAACGGGAATCAATTGGTCGGCAAAGTAGGATTGTTCGCCAACCGAAAACCCATGGTCTTCAACGTGCTGATTGTCGGCGATGAAAATTACTTTAGCCGCCGATTGAGCCCCAGCGCTTTGCGACCAAAGCATCAAAAGAGTCAAAACGGTTGCAAGCATGCACAAACCGCGCAACGCAGGTGCAATACGCATAACAGAGCCCTTCCCAAGCAACAAAGTAGGCACTCAGTCTAGGCAGCGGCTGCGAAAGTGACAAATGCAATCGCTGATCCCCTGGTCAGGTTTACCAAAAGTGTGCGCTGAAGGGCACAGGCACTGGCGGGGCGTGGTCTCAGTTGATACCGCTCGGCTAATTTTCCTTCAGCGCATGTGCAATAATTTTGCGCATCACGCTAGGCAGCGCCGCATCTGCCAGGTCTCGTCGGGCGACCCAGCTGCAACGGCTGGCATCAGCCCAAAATGTCAATTCAGCGTCGACGGGGACGATGGCACGGAACACAAGAAGCTCGAGACGAAAGTGGGTGAACGTATGCGTCACCTGACCGGGCATGGCCCACCAGTCCGCACGCACCGGAGCCGCTTTCAGAGCAATATCTGCAGCCAACAATTCATCAACCCAATCGGTGGAGGGAATTTCCATCATCGAGGCAAGCAGTCCCGTCTCCGGGCGTTTGCGGAGCAACACTTGGCCGTCTTCACGTAAGGCCAGGAAGGCAACACCAAACCGTGTCGGGCGCTCAGGCCGCACTGCTTTCACCGGCAGCTCAGATTCGATGCCCTTGTGCTTGGCGTGACAATCGCTTTGCAAAGGACACATCAAACACGATGGGTTCTTGGGTGTGCAGACCATCGCGCCCAGATCCATCATGGCTTGTGCAAAATCACCGGGGCGTTCGTCGGGAGTCAACGTTGCGGCCAGGCGTTTGATCTCTGACTTGGCTGACGGCAGCGGTGTGGTGACGGCAAACAACCGCGACACAACACGTTCGATATTTCCATCCACCGGGGTGGCTGGCTGATCAAAAGCGATGGCTGCGACTGCCGCTGCCGTATAGGGCCCGATACCTGGCAGTGCGCACAAAGCCGCTTCGTCTTCTGGAAACGCCGTGTCGGCACGTGCCGCAATAGCTTGTGCGCACGCGTGCAAATTGCGCGCCCGCGAGTAATAGCCAAGCCCGGCCCAGGCAGCGAGGACGTCATCGCGGTCCGCCTTGGCCAAATCCTGGACTGTTGGCCAGCGGGCCACAAACTTTTCAAAGTAGGGGATCACCGCGCGCACGGTGGTTTGTTGTAGCATCACTTCGCTCAACCACACCCGATAAGGGTCCGGTGTTTCGCCGGGCAAGGCCCGCCATGGCATTGCGCGCCGCTCCTGATCATACCAGGCGAGCAGGGCCCGAACGGTATCCGGCCCGGCAGGGCGAAGCGGCAATTGTTGTCGAGCAGCTGTGGCCAAGGCTTCCTATTCCCGCGTGTGCTTTTGAGCTGGCTCAAAGCCGATATCTTAGTCAAAGCACAACATAATAAGTGGTCTACAGGGACAGCACACAACACCGATGGCCCAAATCATCCTAGTGATTTGGTGCGAATCACGTTTCAAAGGCTAGGCAGCGCGCCGCGCCTTGGCACGTGAATTCGGACCTGATCATGTCAAAGCTCACAGAAATCCGCCACCGGCCCAACCCAGCCCCACTGCCGCCGCAACGCGCCTCGGGTATCGACGGCGATTGCGCACGTCGCTCAAGCTTGATCGCGGCCCCGTCCGATCGGGCCTGCGCCACCATTCCCAACGGGCCCAAACGCTACATCTCCGCCAAGCCACTGGCGCGCTTTGTTCCTGAACTGACCAAAAAGGCGTTTCAGAAGCATGGCTTTTCGTCCGCAGCTTTGGTTGCCGACTGGGGCCTTGTTGTTGGACGCCCTCTTGCAGACCAATGCACACCCGAACGGCTGAAGTGGCCGCGCGCTGCAGGGTGCCAGTCCGACGGCACCAACGCGGCGCC
>JAHZKN010000330.1 GCA_022600335.1 Alphaproteobacteria bacterium | reverse complement strand
TCTTACAAAACCAGATTTCAACTCCGCAAAGTCCACATCAAGCATCATGACAACAAACAGGAACAACACGGCCACTGCGCCGACGTAGACAATAACCAACACCATGGCCAAGAATTCAGCACCAAGAAGAATGAACAACCCGGCAGCATTAAAGAACGCTAAGATCAAATAGAGGACCGAATGGACAGGATTCTTGGCGACAACAACCATCACCGCTGCGGCAACCGCCAAAACGGAGAACAGATAGAAGAAAAGTGGCACCATCGTCATACGTTGTCGTCCTTACACATCGCCCGATCAGCGAAATTCAGAATCGGACGCGATGTTGTGCGCAATTTGGCGCTCCCATCGGTCTCCATTCGCTAACAAACGGTCCTTGTCATAGAACAGCTCTTCGCGGGTTTCCGTGGCAAATTCAAAGTTTGGCCCTTCAACGATTGCATCTACTGGGCACGCTTCTTGGCACAAGCCGCAGTAGATGCACTTAGTCATGTCGATGTCGTAGCGCGTTGTGCGCCGGGTTCCATCATTGCGCCGTGGCCCGGCTTCAATAGTGATGGCTTGAGCCGGGCAGATGGCTTCACACAACTTGCAAGCAATGCAGCGCTCTTCCCCATTGGGATAGCGTCGCAACGCATGCTCGCCACGAAACCGCGGCGATAGAGGGCCTTTCTCAAAGGGATAATTGAGCGTTTTCTTAGGTGCAAAAAAATAGCGCATCGTCAGGAAAAACGCCGAGACGAATTCCTTCAAGAAAAGTGATCTGAACCCTTGAGCGACGGACATCACTTGCATTCCTTTACGTAACTACGGGCCGAACATGGGGCCAACAAAATACCCCACAAGAGGGAATATGATGAGGTCGGCCCAGGCCACCCAGCGCAGAACATCCGCGGTTTTGTTTTTCTCCTCCGCTCCACTTTTGAGCGACATCTGCTTGGCCAAATTCTGAAGAAAAGCAAAGTTCACCAAACCAAGAACACCACCAACAAGACCGCCTATCACCGCCAAGCTCATGGCGCTAAACCTCCAAATTGCAGTACAGCTGCAACCGCGACGACCATAAGCAGCGACAACGGCAAGAACACTTTCCAGCCCAGCCTCATCAATTGGTCATAGCGATAGCGCGGCACCATTGCCTTCACCAGCGCAAACATGAAAAAGACGCCAATGATCTTAAACAGAAACCAAATCAGCCCTGGCACCGCGTTCAACGGCCAAATATCAATCGGAGGCAGCCATCCGCCAAGAAACAGAATGGTAGTCAGGGCACACATCGTGGTGATGGCAACATATTCACCAAGCATGAAGAGCAGATACGGCGTTGAGGAGTACTCGACCATAAAGCCAGCCACCAGTTCTGATTCCGCTTCTGGGAGATCAAACGGCGGTCGATTGGTCTCCGCCAAAGCGGAAATGAAAAACACGACGAACATCGGGAAGAGCGCTAACCAATACCAATCGAACAGAGATCCTCTAAGGCCGATGGCCGTGCCAACGCCCGTTCTCTGCGCATTCACAATGTCTGTCATGTTGAGGGAACCAACACACAACAGTACGCAAATGATCACCAACCCGATGGAAACTTCATACGACACCATTTGAGCAGCCGATCTCAAAGCCCCCATGAACGGGTACTTCGAGTTTGAGGCCCAGCCCCCCATGATGACGCCGTACACACCCAGAGATGAGATCGCCAGGATATAGAGCAACCCGACATTGAGGTCAGAGATCACCCACCGCCCCGCGTCGTTGGCGTTGACGGGGATCACCGCCCACGCGGCCAGAGCACACAGCGCCATCGCAACGGGTGCTAATAGAAAAATGCCCTTGTCTGAACCTGACGGTATGATCGGCTCTTTGAACACAAACTTCAAAAGATCAGCAAACGATTGCAACAACCCAAACGGGCCGACGACATTTGGTCCTCGGCGCATCTGCACAGCCGCCCAGACCTTGCGATCCATCAGCAGCAAGAAAGCGATGATGACCAGCAATGAGACAAGCAGCAGCAGCGACCAACCGACCATCTGGGCGACCCAAAGTGCGGAATTCAAAAACTGCTGCCAAACTTCATCTGTCATGTAGTGGGTTCGTTTCCTGGCTTAAGCCGCACTCGGCGTGCGTGTAGCGGTTCTTGTTGTTCTCAGCGCACTGAGCTCCGCCATGATGCGTGAGGCGCGTGCAATCGGATTTGTCAGGAAATAATCATCAATGGCCTGAGCAAATGGCTCTGACGTGACCTCGCCACCACGCGCCGCAAGGGCTGCGACATCGTCAGCTGAAGCACGCGCGACCTGATCAAGCGCTGCGAGAGATGGATGACTTTCATACATTTTTGCACGCAGCTGCGGCAGTGTATCAAACGGCAGAGTTTGACCACACGCCTCCGACAAGGCGCGAATAACTTTCCAATCTTCTTTGGCTTCACCCGGTGGGAAGATGGCCTGTGTTGTCATTTGAGCGCGCCCTTCAGTGTTGACGTAGGTTGCGCTTTTTTCGGTGTACGCGGCGCCAGGGAGAATCACATCAGCGCGATGGGCACCGCGATCACCGTGACTGCCTTGATAAATGACAAACGACGACCCTAGACGGGACAGTTCAATTTCGTCAGCACCCAACAGATAGGCAACATCAAGCTGGCCTGTTTCAGACGCCTGCAAAATGCCTGAAACATCCTTGCCACCGTCTGCAGGAACAAAGCCAAGGTCCAGCCCACCAACCCGCGACGCTGCACTGTGCAGCACATTAAACACCCGCCATTTTGGTGACTTTCCACCGGCAACTTGGTGCGCGATTGAGGCTGCAAGAGACAACACACCGTTCCCATCTGATCGCGCCGCTGCTCCAGCTCCGACAATCACCATGGGTTGCGCTGCGTCTTTGAGTGTCTCCAAAAATCCATGCCGACCTGAAGCCAGATCCGTCAGTGCCTGCGGACCACTGCCGATGTGCTCGACCTCATAGCCGAGATCGACTGCCTCACCGACTAGACCAATCGTTGCCTCGCCCGACCGCCACACCTTGCGTATCCGTGCGTTAAGAACTGCAGCTTCCAAACGCGGGTTGGTGCCGATCAAGAGTATCGCATCAGCGGTTTCGATCCCTGCAATTGTCGTGTTGAATAGATAGCTGCCACGACCAAGACGCGGGTCAAGCTGAGACCCGTCTTGACGACAATCTAGATTTGCAACGCCAAGGCTGTGCATCAACTGCTGCAGAGCAAACATTTCTTCACACCCAGCCAGATCGCCGGCAATGGCTGCAACGCGTTTCGGATCCGCCTGGCGCAACGTGTTGGCCACGACATCCAATGCCTCCGACCAGGATGCTGCGACCAGGTGATCGTTCTTGCGCACATAGGGTTGGTCCAGGCGTTGCATCTTCAGCCCGTCAGTGACATGGCGTGTCTTGTCGGAAATCCATTCTTCGTTGATGGCATCGTTATTGCGCGGCAGCACCCGCATCACTTCCTTGCCGCGGCTATCCACACGAATGGCGGATCCAAGCGCATCCATCACGTCGATGCTCTCAGTGCTGTTCAGCTCCCACGGTCGCGCATTGTGCGCCCACGGGCGATGGGTCAGCGCACCCACAGGACACAAATCAACGGCGTTGGCGCTCATTTCAGAAAGAATACCCTTTTCAAGGTATGTGGTGATTTCCGCATCTTCGCCGCGGCCAATAAGACCAAGCTCTTCAACACCTGCAACTTCCGTCATGTATCGGACACAGCGCGTGCAATGTATGCAGCGCGTCATCACCGTTTTGATCAAGGGGCCGATATGTTTGTCTTCAACGGCGCGCTTGTTTTCTGCATAGCGTGATCCACCGACGCCAAACGCCATTGCTTGGTCTTGTAGATCGCATTCGCCGCCTTGGTCACAAATCGGACAATCCAGCGGGTGGTTGATGAGCAAAAACTCCATCACGCCCTCACGGGCTTTTTGAACCAACGGGCTTGTCGTTGAAACTGATTTTGGGCTGCCGTCTTTGTTCGGCGGCAGATCGCGCACCATCATCGCACATGAAGCGATCGGCTTTGGAGAACCATGGACCTCAACCAAACACATGCGACAGTTGCCGGCGATTGACAGACGCTCATGGTAGCAAAACCGTGGAATCTCGGCGCCGGCTTTCTCACAGGCATGCATCAACGTCTCACCGCCATCAACTTCGACAAGTGTGCCGTCAACGATCAGCTGCCTCGACATAACTGTGCCTCTTGCTCCCTGTCTTACTCTGCCGCGTTCGCCTGCGCCGCTTTGCGCGCATCAATACGTTCTTCAATCACATGCCGATAGTGTCGAATGAGGCCCTGCACAGGCCAGGCCGCAGCATCACCCAAAGCACAAATGGTATGCCCTTCCACCTGCTTGGTCACATCCCACAACAAATCAATTTCATGGTGCTCCGCTTCGCCGCGCTCCATGCGTTGCAGGACTCGCCACATCCAGCCCGTACCTTCCCGACATGGCGTACACTGACCGCACGATTCGTGGCGATAAAAGTACGCGATGCGGCGAATGGCTTTGATCGGATCTGTTGTCTTATCCATCACAATGATGGCTGCAGTGCCAAGTCCGCTTTTGAGTTTCGTCAGACTGTCAAAATCAAGCGTCAGGTCATCACAAAGCTCGGCAGGGATCAGTGGCATCGACGAACCACCAGGAATGACAGCCAGCAAGTTGTCCCAACCCCCTCGCACCCCACCACAATGGTCGTCGATCAATTGCTTCAGCGGAATCCCCATTTCTTCCTCAACCACGCACGGGCGCTCCACATGGCCGGAGATTTGGAACAATTTTGTGCCAGTGTTGTTGGGATGGCCAAGGCCTGCAAACCAAGTTCCACCGCGGCGCATAATGTCCGGCACCACGGCAATGCTCTCAACATTGTTGACCGTCGTTGGTGCTCCGTAGAGACCCACATTTGCAGGAAACGGTGGTTTGAGACGTGGCTGGCCCTTGCGCCCCTCTAGGCTTTCCAGCAGTGCTGTTTCCTCACCACAGATATAGGCCCCGCCTCCGTGGTGAACAAAAAGATCAAAATCCCAATCATGGATATTATTTTTGCCGATCAGATTGGCGGCATAGGCCTCATCAATGGCAGCCTGTAAGCGTTCGCGTTCCCGAATAAACTCACCGCGAATGTAAATGTAACATGTATGCGCGCGCATCGCGAACGACGCCAACAACGCACCTTCAATTAAGAGGTGCGGATCATGACGCATGATTTCACGATCTTTGCAGGACCCAGGCTCAGACTCATCGGCATTGATGACAAGATATGACGGTCTGGGGTCTTTCTTTGGCATGAACGACCACTTCAGACCCGTTGGAAAACCTGCCCCGCCGCGGCCACGCAAACCTGAAGTCTTAACCTCATTGATGATCGAGTCGTGGCCGTTGGCGATAAACGCTTTGGTGCCATCCCATGCGCCGCGCTGGCGCGCGCCCACTAGGCCACTGTCGTGATGGCCATAGAGGTTCTGAAAAATTCGGTCCTGGTCTTTGAGCAGCATGGGATTCAGTCTTTGCCCTTCGCCATCGAGCCCGCGCGTTCGGTTGGTGCTTGAGATGCCAACGTCTTGGCCTGAGCGATCCACTGTTCTCGGTCTATCCGTCCTTTAAAGCTCAGGTGATCATCCACCCAGCGCACAACATCAGGCGTCCAACCAGCGATTTGGTCAAAATGATAGATTCCAAGCTCCTGCAACAGACCCACTAGCTTTGGCCCAACACCGCTAATCTGGGTCAGGTCGTCAGCACGACCACCGCGTGGGCCAGCGAGTGCTTCAGGCCGCTTTCCAACATTAACTCCAGCGCCTGTTGCAGAATTGGACCTGCCACTTCCCACGCCCTCCTGCATCGCTGTGT
>JAHZKN010000329.1 GCA_022600335.1 Alphaproteobacteria bacterium | reverse complement strand
GGTGACCGGATTACTCGCCGCTCAAGATGATTTTACGCCATTGGCTGGCAAGCTGGCTGAAGCCAACGACAAACCCGATCCGGATCTGGTCAAGAAGTTGGATGAAACTGCGCAAAAGCACGGGTTCAAAAATTTTGAAGAGTATCGAGATGTCGACAATAACATCTTCCTGGTGCTTGAAGGGTTGGATCGCGAGACGGGCGTCTATGTACCGCCCAAAGAGCGTTTGGAATTGGAAATGGATGAGATCAAAAAGGACGCAACCATCCCAGATGCTGATAAGAAAGCCATTCTAGATGAGGTCAATGAAGAACTCAGTATGGCAGAAGCCGTGGAACATCCTGACAATGTTACGCTGGTCAAAAAGCACCTCAGCAATTTATCCAAACTATTACCAACGCCAGAGGATCCGGCCCTAGATCGCGGCAGTGCCACTGGTGCTGAGCCTGCGCAATAGATCCCGCTCAGATGGCCATGACACAGAATGCAACGGACGTAGAGGCGACTGCAGCCCTTGTGGATGTACGCCAGGATGACGATGGTGTCCTTGTGGTGACGCTTAGTCAGCCCAAGACCCGCAATGCCCTGTCTCAGGCAATGATGCAGGCCCTCAATGACGCGGTTCAAGAGGCGTCATCGAATGTATCCGTTCGGGCAATTGTGCTTGCCGCCGCTGGACCCGCGTTCTGCGCCGGCCATGACTTAAAGGAACTCACAGCGCATCGCCAGGATGCCGATGCCGGCGTTCAGTTCTTTTCCGACACAATGCAGCGGTGCAGCGAATTGATGCAGGCGATTGTTGCCTGCCCCAAGCCGGTGATTGCTGCTGTTCACGCCACGGCGACGGCTGCTGGATGTCAACTCGTTGCAACTTGTGATCTTGCAGTTGCTGCGACGTCGGCAAAGTTTTGCACCCCCGGTGTCAACATTGGCTTGTTTTGCTCAACCCCAATGGTGGCGTTGTCGCGCAATGTTGGCCGCAAGCGGGCGATGGAAATGCTATTGTTGGGGGACATGATATCTGCAGAAGATGCAGCTGCCTATGGTTTGATCAATCGCGTCGTTGATGATGGTGATGTGCTTGCTACGGCGTCGGAGTTCGCTCAAAAGATTGCTCGAAAGTCATCTGCGACGGTGGCGACCGGTAAAAAGGCTTTTTACCAGCAGGCTGAAATGCCACTCGCCGAGGCCTATGACTTTGCAAGCGATGTGATGGTGCGCAACATGATGGCAGCTGATGCAAAAGAAGGCATCGGTGCTTTTTTGGAAAAGCGTGCACCGACTTGGAAAGACTAGGTGCGGGTATGGTCAAGCAACGGTTGTCACTCGTCACATTGGGTGTGAAGGACGTCGCCGTTTCCCAGGCCTTCTATGAAAGCCTTGGCTTTGAAGCAGAGCCGTTTGATAGTTCAGACGTTGTATTTTTTGACATGAACGGTGTGGTGTTTGGGCTTTATGGCCGCGCCGCTCTGGCAAAGGATGCCAATGTGTCAGTCGGTGATTTGGAAGATAAGGGTGATGGTTTTCACGCGATTTCTGTCGCCATAAATTTGGAGAGCGAAGCCGAAGTGGATGCGACACTCGCGGAAGTCGCAGCTAAAGGTGGCACGATCACCAAACCGGCGGAGAAGGTTTTTTGGAGCGGCTATTCGGGGTATTTTGCAGATCCCGACGGGCACCTTTGGGAAGTCGCGCACAACCCGTTTTGGTCTTTCGATGAAGATGGACGCGTGATGCTGCCGTCCAAACAAGCTACGAACTGATCTCTATGATGCACGCCAAGACACCGGATCAAAAAGTCTATCAAGATATCATCAGCGATGCGGCGCTTGCAGATGTGTTGTCGAACAACAGAACATTTGCGTGTGTCGGCGCGTCGGTCAACCCCAATCGGCCCAGCACGTTCGTGATCAAATATCTTCTTGGGAAGGGTTACGACGTTATTCCCATCAATCCTGGACTGGCCGGACAGGAGATTCTTGGTCGTTCCGTTTATGCGTCCCTGGATGACGCTCCAGGCCCCATCGATGTTGTTGACATATTTCGCAACTCAGAAGCGGCACTTGGCATCACGCGCGATGCAATTCGATTAAAGGACAAGCTTTCAATCCGCGTTGTTTGGATGCAATTGGGGGTGATCAACCGACAGGCGGCATGCGAAGCGGAAGCTGCTGGCCTGACAGTGATCATGAATCGCTGTCCAAAAATCGAGTATGGGCGCTTATCTGGTGAAATTGGCTGGGCGGGCGTCAATTCTGGTAGCCTGTCGTCAAAGCGCCCTCGGTTGGCACCGTCCGGTGTGCAAGACCATCGGCTTAAAGATTGACGGTGTTTTGGGGTTCAATCTTGCAATGTCAGGGCGGCGTCTTTAAGTCAGCCAAGGTGAGGGTGCAGTGGGTTGCCCTTGCCAAAGGAGAGTCCGGGAACGGTTATGCCCCTAACCAAACTCAAAATTGATACTGACCTTACAGCTGAGACCATTCTGCCGATCGAATTTCAAGGTCGCGAAGTGGCCCTTGAGGCGCGCGCGTACCAAAGTGAGGATCGTGCCTTTGAGGCGCTGGCGCTGGTCAACCGGGCAACGGACGAAAATTCACATAATGTCGCGTTGGTTCGCGTTCACTCTGGTTGCGTGACCGGAGATATTTTTCATTCCTTACGCTGCGACTGTCATGCGCAATTGCGTGCCGCTCTGGATCGCATCACCACCACCCCCAATGGCGTATTGATCTACCTACCGTTTCACGAAGGGCGCGGAATCGGTTTGTTGCAGAAGATCAAAGCGTATGCATTGCAAGACCAGGGTCTTGATACGGTTGACGCCAACCTACAGCTTGGCCATCCAATTGACGCACGCGATTACAATCTGGCTGCCGAGATCCTTAAGGACTTAGGTTTTGAGACAATCCGATTGATGACCAATAATCCCGATAAGATCGAGGCCTTAAAAACAAGCGGCATTGCGGTGATTGAGCAAGTGCCTTTGGTGGTGCCGGCTGGCGCGCATAACGAACGCTATCTAGACACCAAGCGAGCCCGCATGGCGCATAACATCTAGCAGGCTCTTTGTCTGGACCGGGGCTTACCAGGCGAGTTCGACCATTGCTGCGCGCGCTGGTGGCGCGTCGGAAGAAAAAAGTGTCGCCAGTTTCTCGGTGTTGATCTTGCTCTCGGCCACAACGTCTCCGCGATGAATACCGCCGGCAATAAAGATGGCATCGACGCCATAGCGGCGAGCCCCTTCAATATCCGTGCGGAGGGCATCACCGATAACAACAGCATCGGATTTCTTAAGCGTCTTGTTTGCCACACGCTCGGCAGACGCCATGGCAGCGTCATAGGCAGAAGCATGCGGCTTGCCGGCCCAATAAACGTCGCCACCCATCCTTTCATAAAGATCAGCAATCGCCCCGGCGCAAACAAAGTGTGTACCGCCAACATCGACCACAAGATCAGGGTTGGCACAAACAAATGGAAGCTTGTGTTTAAGCGCCTCAACAAGGACAGGGCGATAATCTTCAACCACATCCCGACGATCATCGTTCAAGCCGGTGCACACCACAGCTTCAGCAGTATCCAGTGGTGCATTCACGGCTGAGGATTGTCCAAAAAAGGCTGCGTCGCGATCTTTAGGACCAATATAGAAGGCGCGTTTGTAACCCGCGTCGCGAATGTGTGTCAGCGCGATCTCGCCAGATGAAATAATGTCATTTGCAATGCCATCGGGTACACCGACACGGTGCAACATGGCTTGCACGCGAAATTTTGGCACTGGTGCATTGGACACCAAGATAACGATGCCGTTGCGCCGTCGAAATTCTATAAGTGCATCGCAGGCTTTTTCGTGCGCGGCAGCACCATTGTGCACAACCCCCCAGACGTCGCAGAGCAGCACTTGATAGCGGGACAACATTTCGCCGGCAGAGGTAATGATGTGGGGTGTGGTCACGGGCTGCAAACTGTTGTGAGAGAACCAAGCACGGTGTTCTTGTGTGCGTTCGGCGCAGTGTGGTCGATCAAATGACGGGAGCCATTGTTGATCGGTTGCGATCGATGGATCGTGGTGCCGGCTGCCAGACTTGAACTGGCGACCCCCTGATTACAAATCAGGTGCTCTACCAACTGAGCTAAGCCGGCACATGAGTGCACGCCCGTCAATCGAACGGCGAAGATACAACGGGCTGCCGTCGCACGGGCTTATAAACTGATTGGGGTGCAAGCGCTAGGGTGTGTCGCCTGAGTTCGAATGACGCTGTGGAAGGGCCTGTGGCGAGGCGAAGAGGTCGATGGTTTCAACGTCCTCGGTCGCCGTCCAGGTGTGCGGCCCCCAAATTCCGCTGCGGTCAGTAAACTGCAGGCTGCCTAAGGATTTCTCCGAGAACTGACCAGGTGTCAGATGATCAATCCGGCACCATGTAAGGCTGGCACCATAACCGTCAGAACAGTTTTGCGTCGGCCGCCACAGTTGTCTGTCGAGGACAATAAGAGAACCCGCAGGCCGCGATGAGCGCACATCTGATTTTACAGGAAAGGGGTCGAAAGCAACCCAGGGACCCAACAGGTCTTTGGCATGAAACACGCTAAGGGCGCACCAGGTTGAACTCTTTCGATATTCGGTGGCTGCAAACAACCACCAACGGTCGCCAGAGAAATGCAAGGTTGCGTCATGCACCGGTTGATCAACAAGGCGGGCTTCATGCACCCAATCGTTTGGGAATTGTCTTGCTCGGTAGAGATCC
>JAHZKN010000328.1 GCA_022600335.1 Alphaproteobacteria bacterium | reverse complement strand
CAGCCTGGCAAACCGACCATTCTTTATTTTCATGGCAATGCAGGCTCGCTCGTCACGCGCGGTGAGCGGGTACGCAAGTATCAAGAGCGTGGCTACGGCATGTTTATGATGACCTACCGTGGTTTTGGCGGCAGCACTGGCCAGGCATCAGAGCGTGCGAACGTCGCAGATGCTAAGCAGGCGTATGACCTGTTGATTTCCAACGGAGTGAAGGCCACTGACATTGTACTCTACGGGGAATCTTTGGGCTCTGGTATTGCAACCCAAGTCGCGGCTGCAAAACAGGTTGCCGGCCTCATTCTTGATGCGCCGTACACAACCATGGTCGAGGTTGCCGAACTCCACTACCCCTATCTTCCCGCCCGTTGGTTTATGACCGACCGCTATCAGAGCACGAAATATATTGCGCGCATCAATGCACCGCTTTTAATCATTCACGGTGAAGATGATGTTGTGATTCCGGTTTCCATGGGACGGGCATTGTACCAGGCAGCACAGGAGCCAAAAGAGATTGCGATATTTCGTGGCGCCGGCCACGCAGATCACCATGCCTTTGGGTCATATCAGAAGATCTGGCAGTGGCTTCAGGCTTTGCCTGCTGCTGCCAAGCGCGCGTCTGCGGTGCGCGCTGCAGAATGAGCGCCAGCTAGCTTAATTCCAGTTTTACCGGAACCACCTGGCAGCCACCTCTCAGCCAACACGGCGCAAGCTTGTGTTGGGTGCCCCATTGCAAAATGTCAGATGTAGACACTGGTCGGGTCAGCGCTGCTCTCAGCGACCGCCACGGCCACCGGCTTTGGCGGGCTTACCTGGCAGTAAGCCTTCCCGCTGCAACCGCTTGCGGGCCAGTTTGCGCGCACGACGGATGGCTTCTGCCTTTTCACGGGCGCGCTTTTCTGATGGTTTTTCAAAATAATTCCGGAGCTTCATTTCCCGGAAAATGCCCTCGCGCTGCATCTTCTTTTTGAGCGCTTTGAGAGCCTGATCGACGTTGTTGTCGCGAACGAGTACCTGCACCCGGCCACATCCTTCGGTGTTGTTTCAGAATAAAAGCAACCAACCGCAGCCACTGATTCTCTCAGCAAGACCACGGAAGGGCGTGTAGATCTAGATCTTATCTACCAAGAAAAGCCGCCAGTGTCTACTTTTCACGGGTTTTGGCTGATGAGATGGGACTGATTTCTGTGTAATGCCCCATCTTGCGCCCAGGCCTTGCCTCGCGCTTGCCGTAGAGGTGCACGGACGTGCTGGACTGGGTTGCAAGCGTTGGCCAGCTGTTGGCTGCGGTGCCAATCAAATTGGTCATCTGAGCGTTGCTGTGGCGGTCTGTCGCGCCAAGCGGCCAGCCGGCAATTGCACGGATGTGATTCTCAAACTGCGAAACCTGACAGGCATCGCTGGTCCAGTGACCGGAGTTATGAACCCTTGGTGCGATTTCGTTGACTAGCAGACATTGGGCGGCGCCTTCCGGCAGTACAAATAGCTCCACGGCCAACAGGCCAATATAATCGAGCGCATCGGCAATGCGTCGGGCAATGTCATGGGCTTGGTGGATCAGGTCTTGTGGCAGTTGGCTCGGCACACGAGAGGTGTCGAGAATGCCGTCCTTGTGTTTGTTTTCTGGCAGATCGTAGAAGGCGGTGTGGCCATTACGATCTCTCACAGCAAGCACCGAGACCTCGGTGGAAAAGTTGATATGACCTTCGAGAACAGCGGCCGGTCGACCCATGTCTGCATAGGTGCGCGCAAGCTCATCGCTGTTCGACACCTGCACTTGGCCTTTGCCATCATAACCTAGACGTCGGGTTTTGAGCCGCGCCGGCCAGCCGGTTTGTGTGCCGGCAGCATCCAAATCGGCTTCGCTTTCAATGTTTGCAAATGGAGCAACCGGAATAGCGAGATTTGCGACAAACGTTTTTTCGACAAAGCGGTCTTGCGCGATTTCCAACGCTTTGAGGTCAGGTGAAATTGGCGCATGTTGACCTGCGATCTCTACCGCGTCCAACGGCACATTCTCAAACTCAAATGTGATGACATCAACTGCGGCTGCAAACGCTTTGATTGCCTCAGCGTCGGTGTAGGGCAAGATGGTTGCTGCCGCTGCACAATCACAGGCCGGACCTGACGCGTCGGAATAGATGTGGGTTCGAAGTCCGAGTTCAGCTGCTGCCATCGCTAGCATGCGGCCAAGTTGGCCACTGCCAAAAATGCCAATGGTGGAGCCGGGCGGTAAGGGGTGGGTCACTGCTGTCCGCACTTGGGCCACTCTTAGGCATCCTTTGGTGTTTCGGCGACGTGATCTGTTTGCTGTTGGCGCAGCTGGGCCAGGCGTTTGGCAACCGCCTTATCCTCAAGAGCGAGAATTTGTGCTGCCAGCAGCGCTGCGTTGCGCGCGCCCGGCTCACCAATGGCCAGAGTGCCGACGGGGACGCCGGCCGGCATCTGCACAATGGAATGCAAACTGTCGATGCCGCTGAGCGCTTTGCTGGCCACGGGAACTCCGAGCACAGGAAGCAGTGTCATTGCAGCCGTCATTCCGGGAAGATGTGCAGCCCCGCCCGCGCCAGCGATGAGAACCTGGAGGCCGCGGTCGGCTGCTGACTTGGCATAGTCATAAAGCCGATCCGGAGTGCGGTGTGCTGAAACAATGCGTGCCTCAAAAGCAATGCCCAGGCTCTCTAGAACGTCTGCAGCGTGGCGCATGGTCGGCCAGTCAGATTGACTGCCCATGATGAGCCCAACGCGGGGGTTTTTGTCTGCCATGATCTCAAGGCGGCCCAGACAACCTGGACCGGTCCTCCTATGGATGATCGCGCTTCAGGTTGAAAGTACGAAGGATGGCGCGAAAAAACGCGGGTTTATAGGAAGTTGGTGGTCTCTGACAAGTATTTTCCACCAGCAACTTGTGAGTTGGTTTCTCTACGACCACCAAATCGGCAGCTGACCTTCGCGCCGGGGTGGCGCAAGAGGGCGATTTTAAGTGCTTCTGGAGATTGCCACCATGATAGGGAAGCCCGCTCTCGAAGTGATTGACTTGGCGGGTGTGAGTTGTCGCGAGAGTTTTGATCCCCTAGGCGATAATATCAGGCAGCAACTGATCTTCGATCGTTTGGATCTGATCTTTGAGCATGAGCTTATGCTTTTTGAGACGGCGAATAGTGAGTTGATCGGCGGTCGCGCTCGTTTCAAGTGCAATGATTTCTGAATCGAGTTCTCGGTGTTCAGTTCTTAGCGCAACGAGTTCTTCGCGAAGTTCCTGTTCGCTCTTGCGCACCATGAGTTTCGCTCGCTCGGATCTGCTATTTGAGTACCCGCTAAAAACGCCCTCTACCGCGCTAGCTTGGGAGAAATTATCAACTGAATCCCGTTGTTGTGCAAGCACGGTGAATAGATCTTAAGCAAAAGTCCTACGAATTTCTGGTGTTTAGGCCCGTCGGTTCAACTTTCGGAAAAACGGATGGGAATTACT
>JAHZKN010000327.1 GCA_022600335.1 Alphaproteobacteria bacterium | reverse complement strand
TTGCCCACGGCTGCAACTCTGTTCTGGCAACAAAAACAGCACTTAAACTGTCTGATATTGTTGTGACGGAAGCGGGATTTGGTGCGGATCTTGGCGCTGAGAAGTTTTTCGACATTAAGTGCCGAAAAGCGGGCCTCAGTCCGGAAGCCGTGGTTATTGTTGCAACCGTCCGGGCGCTCAAAATGCATGGCGGTGTGGCGAAAGATGATCTCAAGAACGAGAATGTCGACGCCGTTGCCAAGGGATGTGCCAATCTTTTGCGTCACATTGAGAATGTGAATAAGTTTGGTGTTCCAGCTGTTGTGGCGGTCAATAAGTTCATCACGGATACAGACGCTGAAATTCAGGAAGTCATGAAAGCAGCGGAATCTGTTGGCACACGCGCATTCATGTGCTCGCATTGGGCTGATGGTGGTAAGGGAACGGAAGAGTTATCGCATCACGTTGTCGAAATGCTGGCCACCAGGCGGGCGAACTTCAGAACGCTTTATCCTGATGAGATGTCATTGCGCGATAAGGTGAAGACCGTGGCGACACAAATCTATCGTGCGGACGATATTTCTTGTGATGCAAGTGTTGAGAAGATGTTTAAGGATCTTGAGGCAGCTGGCTATGGCCACCTGCCGGTATGCATGGCGAAAACGCAATACTCGTTTTCAACAGATCCGACAAAACGGGGAGCTCCAACCGGTCACATTGTTCCGATCCGAGAGCTTAGACTGTCAGCAGGCGCGGAATTTGTTGTCGTTGTAACTGGCGCGATCATGACCATGCCCGGTCTGCCGCGGGTGCCTGCGGCAGATTCCATCTGTCTCGACGATAACGGTCAGATTCAGGGTTTGTTTTAGGGCAGCCCATCGCGCACGACCGCACGCAATAGGACAGCGGCTTTGGCCGCAACCTATTGGTGACGTTAGCCGTTGTCGCAGGTGGTGCCTTCCGAAACCTGCACGCGGCCAATCACGACTTTGCCGTCGCTGTTACGCGAGCGAATTTTTGGTGCCTGATCTTTAAACACGTCCGTGTTTAGTTTCTTGATCAACCCCGCCACAATGCGTTTGTCGCCAAGTGCCAAAACAATCCAGGGAATGGGGCCGGATCGCCAGTCTTTTGGATCGAGGCGCACGGTGTTGTCCTCGGGAAGCGAAAGGCGTTTGTCGACCTCTTCAGAAACCATAGCCCACAGCACGGCAGCAACCGGAGCTGTGGCACCTGTTTTTTTTGATTGTGCATCGGCAATTGCAAACTGTCCGGCGGCGATGGCTGGCGTGATCATCCATTCGAGTTCCGCGATTGGCCGTTTGCGATCGTTTTCCGAACGCATGAGAAGTGTGACCAACTCGCCAAAGGCCGCAGCAAGTTGTTTGCTGACGGCAGCATGTTTGCGCGCTTGCTCAGGAGAGAGATCTGGCTGCTCGTCAGAGGGAGTGTTGCTGTTACTCAGCGTTGTTGTACTCCCTGAAGTTGGGGTGGAGGTGTCACCGTCAGGCAGAGCGGATTGTGCCTTGGATGGGGTTTCTTTGTTTTCATTGGTTCCCGACGTTGCATTTTTTGAAGAAAAGAAACTCATGCTAATCCTCGCTTCTTTAAGACTTGAGGCTCTATATTTGCTCACATTCATAGGGTACCGCAAGTTGTTTTGTTGACTAAAAGCACGCGATCCGTGTGAAGTGTTCGGCGGATACGGGACAGCCGACCCTGGGAAATGGCATATCATCCCTGCCGGGGACTAAGCGGTGCAAGGACAATCGTTGATCAAGGATACCTAGTCGCGTGACGTCAGATAAGATGGATCTTGAGCATTGCCTTGCCGATTGGGTGGGCAAAGACAGCGAGCGCCAGGCGATCGCCGACGCAATTCTGCAGGTTTCAGGCGCCTGCATTGAAATTTCAGGTTTGCTGCTCGGTGGCGCACTTTCCGTACCTCTCACCGACACAACCGGGAAGCGCGTTGGCGTCGACATGCAGAAACAAATCGATGTCATCGCCAACGACATCATCATTGCTGCGGCACGCAACGCGCCCATCGCGGCTATTGTTTCTGAAGAGCTCGATGATGCAGTTTTGGTGCGTGAAGATGCTCCATTGTGTATTGCGGTTGATCCGATCGACGGATCATCAAATGCCGAGACCAACGCTCCGGTTGGTACGATCTTTTCAATTCTGCCCTTTGCCCGCCCAGCTGCCGACCACCATCTCAATACTGCATTCCTCAGAACCGGCCTTGATCAACGTGCTGCTGGTTTCTTTGTCTATGGTCCGCAGACCGTGTTGGCGCTCACCTTTGGCGAGGGAACGCATATTTTCACGCTGGATGGTGCTGATGGACGGCTAAAGCGCACAGATCGTAGCGTTAAAATTCCAGCAGTTACTGCCGAATATGCCATCAATGCTTCAAACTACCGGCACTGGGATCAACCCATCCGAACCTACTTCACGGATTGCAACCGTGGACAGTCTGGTCCGCGCGAAAAAGATTTCAATATGCGTTGGACAGCATCACCGGTGGCCGACATCTATCGCATTCTTAAGCGTGGCGGCATATTTTTGTATCCAGGAGACCTACGTCCCGGCTACAAAGATGGCCGGCTTCGTTCCCTCTACGAGGCTAACCCACTTGCCTTCATAATTGAGCAGGCTGGTGGCGCAGCATCAACAGGAACAGAAAGAATTTTGGAAGTAGCACCGACAGCAGTGCATCAACATATCCCAATTGTTGCTGGCTCGCGTGAAGAAGTTGCCTATGTCATGCGATTGCACAATGAGCCACGCGCCGACGGCGAACGCTCTCCGCTATTTCGCCAACGTGGACTATTTCGCTCATAGTGGCGTTGCATTGTGTCTAACTGAACGTGGAGACGGTAAAGTATAAAAAATGTCAGGTAAGCATCCCATCATTTCTGTAACTGGATCTTCTGGCTCCGGAACAACGTCGGTGCGCAACACGTTCGAACACATTTTCCGTCGTGAAGGCATCAATGCTGCGTTCATCGAAGGTGACGGTTTTCACCGTTACGACCGGGAAGCAATGGAAAAGGCAATTGCTGAAGAGGAAGCCAAAGGCAACCCTGAGTTCAGCCACTTTGGCGAGAATACAAATTTACTTGAAGAGCTGCAGGACGTGTTCAAGTCCTATGGCGATATGGGCACGGGACGCACCCGCCATTATATTCACGATCAGGAAGAATCTGTACGCCATGGCGCACCTGTTGGTACGTTCACTGAGTGGGAGGAACTCCCCTTTGGAACGGACCTTCTTGTTTATGAAGGTTTGCACGGCGCACTGGTGTCAAACGATATCAATATCGCAAAGCTTGCGGACATTAAAATCGGTGTCGTGCCAGTGCTGAATCTGGAATGGATTCAAAAAATCCATCGTGACAAAGCCAATCGCGGCTATTCAACGGATGCTGTAACCGACACCATTCTCCGCCGTCTTCCAGACTATGTGAAGTACATTTGTCCGCAGTTCACAGAAACGGATATAAATTTCCAACGTGTGCCAGTTGTCGACACGTCAAACCCATTTGTTGCGCGATGGATTCCAACGCCGGATGAATCAATGATTGTGATTCGCTTCAAATCACCAAGTGGGATCGACTTTTCATATTTGTTGTCGATGATCCACGATAGTTTCATGTCACGCGCCAATTCTATTGTTATTCCCGGCAGCAAGCAGGATTTGGCGATGCAGCTCATTCTAACTCCGATGATCCTAAAGCTGATCGAACGCAAGCGACGGACCTTCTTTTAGATCCGTTATGGTGTAGCGGGACTCGTCTGCGGCGCGGGTGCTTCCAGCTTAGCTTTGAAAGGCAACAGTGGTGCAGACACATGTCACCACCTCAAATCAGGTGTTTTGGGGATGACTTCATTTGACTGGCTGCTATTTCATTGCTCGTGGTTCAACAAATGATCCAGATGCACTAGTCTCCATCCGATTCATCTAAGCGGCAAAGGGCAATGAATATGCCACGGCAACTGCGCATTGCGCCTTCCATTCTTTCAGCGGACTTTTCTAAGCTTGGCGACGAGGTTAAGGCCGTAGCCGATGCTGGTGGGGATTGGATCCACTTGGATGTGATGGATGGTCATTTTGTCCCCAATATTACGTTTGGGGCCCCTGTTGTGAAAGCGATTCGCGGGACAACAAACAAGACCTTCGACTGCCACTTGATGATTGCGCCTGCCGATCCGTTCTTGCAGGACTTTGCAGATGCTGGCTCTGACATCATCACGGTTCACGCAGAAGCCGGTCCACACCTTGATCGCAGTTTGCAAGCTATTCGGGCGATGGGTAAAAAGGCGGGCGTCGCCATCAATCCATCGACATCGGTAGATTGCATGGCTCATGTGTTGGACCGTGTGGATCTGATTTTGTTGATGACAGTTAATCCGGGTTTTGGTGGTCAGGCGTTTATTCCGTCTGTGGTTGAGAAAATTCGCCAGGTGCGCACGATGGTTGGTGAGCGACCCATCGACATTGAAGTTGACGGTGGCGTGACGTCGGAAACGGCGCCGTTGGTCGTGGCAGCAGGTGCCAATGTTCTTGTTGCCGGTTCGGCTGTGTTTAAAGGTAAATCGCCTCAAGCCTATGCTGAAAATATTAAAGCAATCCGCCAAGCCGCTGAAGCCGTCTGAAACCAATCCTAGCCAAGACTGAGCGCGGTCTCTGTCGTCGCCACGATTGAGTTGATTGATCTGTCGCTCGTTAGAAATTCGGCTTCAGTGCACGCAGCTGTAAATCTGATGGCGTTGGCGATCGATGGCTGCCGGTCTGGTTTGCATTGGCATCAGTTTCTGCTTGTGCAACAGGACGTAATTTGGGTTTTGGCAGTAGGTCTCGGCGCGGATGCAGGGACGCATCTGCCTTGAGGTCTTTCAACAGGCTTTCTAACAGTGGCGCTGCGACTTGAGATGAGTGCAGGCGACGCGCCCAGGGCATGTGTGGTGATCCGGTGCCGACCACGACAACATAGGAATACGCGGCTCCTGTTGAAAACTGGATCCCGCCTGTGATCCATGCGTCGACCGTTGCGTCAGGGTCTTCAGTGACCTGCGTTCCAGTTTTTGCAAAGTGCAATTTGACATCGCCGCGCCGCGCCGCACACCACTTAGACAAAGACTTCAGTGTGCCATGTGGTGTGCCGCGTACATGGTGGCACAGCGGTGCCTGCAGTAAACGGCGGACCATGCCACGTGCGCGCGGTCGTACAACTTTGCTTGGAACAATTGCATTGCTGAACTGCGGTGCACTTTCGGCATATGATGGGCTTGTGTAGTCGTAGGACTTTACCAACGACGGAGCGGTTACAGGTTTTTGGTGCCGTCCGATAAGCGAAGCCAGAACCACAGATGACATTTGGTGCACGCGACGTGGACTACCAGAAATAAGACCAAGCACGGCTGCAGTTGATGGAGGTGTGCCTTCGCCGCGCTCATTTTTAGGCGGCATGTTAAAGCCCAGCGTATCAATAAGTGACCTAATGCGCGCTTGTCCAAGTTTTGCTGCTCGGTTCAACAGTGGATCGTTGAGGGAACACGCGAAAGCGACAATTGCTTTTCGGCCACGCCGCTGAGTACCGGTTCGTGTGCAAGTTTCAAGTCCGCGCGACGGGGCTTTGGTATCTAAGTAGAGCGTTCCAGGAAGATCTCGCCCCTCATTGGCAATCGCGGCAGCGGCGATCACCTTTCCAATTGATGCGATCATACGCCCTTCCCGTCCGCGCTCATAAAATCCAGTTTCCCGATTTCGCGCGTTCATGGATCCGAAGTAGGACGCAGTTTGATCGGATTCAAAATAGCGGACAATGCGGCCATTGGCGTCGGCAGCTGCGATAATAATTTGCGGTCGGCGCCTGCTGCTATCTCTGGCAATTGTTGTGGCACTTAGTGTGTACTCAGATCCGATCTTTGACCGAAAGCGTTTGTCGAGCTTCTCAAGTACGGTTTCAACTTTCCTCGAGAACGCAAGATTGTCTGCGGCATCGAACGTTGTTGTTAGACCGCGCACATAGGAGCGCCAATCATAACCCCAGTCTTGTTTCATTTCTTCGCGAATGCCAAAGCGAGCGGCAGGCATGAGCGCATTCGCGCGTATGATGGGGTTCGCTTCGGCGCGCCGTGCTAACGTTGGAGCATAGGCATCCAGCGCTTTTTGCAGTTTAGGTTTAACTTGTGGATCTGGTGGACCACCTGCAAGATTAACGAGCTCAAACAGGATCTGTTTTTTGGTTTCATCGTCGGCAATGATGTTGTCAGCGCAGGCTTTAGCGCGCACTTCCGCAATGTAGCGCCAGCGATCGAGGCGCACTTCATTGAGTCGCTCACTGCCTTCCAGGAGAATAATCGGTCGGTTGACTGCTGAAGCCAGAACAAACTGTTCAGCCGTAGTCAGTGCTTTTGCTTCCTTGCCAAAAACAATGCGGCTCGTCACTTCAATGCCATGCAAGGGTGATCCGCCGGTGCGCTGTGCCAACCAAAGGTGATTGGCAGCCCATTGTTTCAGTGCATGATTGCTGCCGCCACGGGTTAGTTCATGGTAGATCACTGGCGCCATCCACCATTCAGATGCTTTGCGCTTAATTTTTGTGAATGCGTTCTCTCTGGTGTGCGGTGGCGTTTTATATATGACGCGCGCAAACTGCATGGGGAGTGTCGATCCGCCAACACCAAAAGCAATTCGTTTTAGACGGATCGAACGCTTGATTGTTGAATATGGGATCTTAAGAACACCAAAAAGATCGATGCCATACGGATTGAGTGCCGTGCCGAGGTGGCGATCTTCGTGGAACAGCAGACATTGCCAATAATGTTCTGGCACTTCGCGCACGGGGATTGATTTGTGATCCGGAAATGCTCGGTAGCTGCCGACTTCGATAGCGCGATCGGTGAAGTTGACATCTCGTCGACTGTCGAGGCGGGGGTCGAAGGTGCCAGCAAAGCTCCCGGTTTGGTCATAGATAGCGGTTGCGAGCCAGCGCTCTGCATCGTACCGCAGTTTTTCAGATAGATAGGTTTGGCCGATCATGCCGCGAATCGGTGCAAAAATGTAGACCAGAACAACTGCAAAAATGACATAGAAGATGACGGCGGTTGCGATGTGCCTGAGCGGCCCGAGGCGTGGGTTAAATGCAATCCAATCTGTTAGGAAATTGACCACGCGGAGTGGCGCCGAAACAAGGATCTCCAGCGCCGTAGTGATCAGTCGCAATAAAGCAATCATGATGTTGGACTTTAAACTTGTGCCGCACACCCACGCTCTATGCTCGCGGTGCCTTGTTTGACTATCGGCAGTTTATGGCGCTGGCGGGACAAATCTGCGTCTACCGCATGGCCTTGGGCCGGTTACGACAGGATTCCGAATTCGGAAAACGGGATAAATGCCACAGGGTCGCCAGGCGACACGCGGGCGATGTCCTCCGGCATATCGATCAGACCATCGGCCTCACGCAAACTTGAGATAAGGCCAGATCCGTCGCGGGCATATTTTTCGACGCCAGGACCATCGGGCGCTGTCACAAGGCTGCCCCGCCAGAATTCACGTCGGCCCGGTTTGCGTTTCTCAACACGGAACCGAGCGGGCAGGTACATACGCCGTGGCTCAGGCCATGGTTGACCACCGAGACGTCGCAAGACGGGAAACACATACATCAAAAAGCAGACGAAAACGGCGACGGGATTTCCAGGCAAGCCAATCACCGGAACCTGCGCAATTTGTCCAAACATAATGGGGCGACCGGGTTTCACAGCAATCTGCCAAAAGTGGCGTTGTCCCAGGGCATCAATTGCGGCCGCAAGATGATCCTCTTCACCTTGGCTTGCTCCACCAGAGGTTAGCAAGATGTCGAAATCCCCAGCTGCAGCCGTTAGCCGATCTCGTATAAGGTCAGGTTTGTCTGGCCAAATGCCAAGACCGTGCGCCTCAGCTCCTGCGTTGTTGACAAGCCTGCGCAGCATGGGCGTGTTCGCATCATAGACGTCGCCTGGTTCTAGAGCCCTCGATCCCGCTGGGATGATTTCATCCCCTGTTGAAATGATGCCGACACGCAAACGCTGATAGCATTGCACCTGACCTTGGCCGATCGAAGCCAATGCGGCCAAGTCCTGTGCCCGCAGCCGATGGCCAGATTCAAAAAGCGTTTGCCCGCTTTTAACATCTTCACCAGCCGGTCGAATGTTAGCACCAGCGCGCAGACCAGCTGGCAGAACAACCTCAGCGCCTTCGTTGTGGGGTGAGACGTCTTCTTGCATAACGACGCTGTCGCACTGTTTCGGTACTATCGCGCCGGTAAAAATACGCACCACTTGGCCACGAGCAACATCGCCGGCAAAGGGTTGCCCGGCCGCCGCGCGCCCGGCAATAGAAAGCCGTGTCTCTGCTTGCTGGGCAATATCTGAATAGCGATATGCATAACCATCAACGGCCGCGTTTGCATAGGCTGGAACATCGTGGTTAGCGCTGACGGAAGCTGCAAGGATGCGGCCGCCAGCGTTGTCTAAAGGCACCTCTTCTGGTGCCACTATGGGGCGTGTGCGTTGGCGCAAGTGGGCAATGGCCTCATCATGGCGCATGAGGCCTGCAGCACTTTGAAAGCAATCATCAACAAGGCGATTTTGGGTCATTGCGAGGGGGCTTGATCGCAGGAGGTATAGGCACAAAACCAAAGGGTCAACGTACGCTAGCGGCAACGCCACCAACCGAACGTTGTATGACACGATT
>JAHZKN010000326.1 GCA_022600335.1 Alphaproteobacteria bacterium | reverse complement strand
TCGGCCTTTATATCGACAATGAATGCGCCTTTGAGACCTTTTGGTAAGTCTGCCTGATAGCCGCCGGCTTCGTTGCTGCGAAACACCAGGACCGCGTCGTCATTTTTGTGTACCGGCCGACCCATTGACCCGGAGAGTTTGAGGCCCGAGATATGCTGGCCGTTGCCATCGGTGAGCGTGAAAACAAGCCGCTGGTTGTTGTCGGCAAGCGCCCATGCGTCTTGCCAGCCAAGCTTTTTTTGCTTGTCGGACTGGGCGATGCGGTCCCCGTAGTTCAAGCCCTTGCGATAGGGTTGTTGAGAGACCAGCCCGGTATGCGTTGAGACGGCAATAGTAATAAATGCCGCTTGTGCGCCAATGAGCAGCAGAAAAAACACCACAAAAGCCAAGATCACTCCGCGGCCAGTCCATTGTCGTGCGTCTGTGGTACCAGCAGTCACTGTGATGGCCTCCTGAAAGTCGACAACCGCCGCGTGATGCGACCCGATTCAATATCGCGGACGATGAAGTTGAAGCTATGACCATGGCTAGCGAGCTGCATGGCATCATCCTTCGGCACAACCACAAAAATCCGTACTTCGCTTAAGACGTCTGTTGGCACTTTGACGGTTTGATCACCATCAGCCTGGCCTGCAATACGCAATGTTGCATTCGGTAGATTTTCTATATCCACTTTAAACGTACGCGGCTCATGCAGCTTGTTTAGGATCTTGAGGGCAAATCCATTGCGGATATCACCATTTGATAAGCGCACGAAATAAGGATTGCGATCTGGAATCACATTGGCTTCCAGCAGGCTTCGTTGGCTAAGCGCCCACAGCATAAGGGCAGAGACCAGGCCGATCAGCGCAAGATAAACCAGGGTCCGCGCACGAAAGATCTTGGGCTTTGCAATTTCACCTGTTTTCGCTGCGTCCTGGTTGGCAATTGTGTCATAGGCGATCAAACGTGTTGGACGCCCAACCTTTTGCATGATGTCGTCGCAGGCATCTATGCAGAGTGCGCATTGGATGCATTCGAGTTGGGCTCCGTCACGGATGTCGATCCCCACAGGGCATACCGCGACACAGGCCTTGCAGTCGACGCAATCGCCACGCCCGTCCCATGATTGATCTTTACGATGCGATCCCCTTGGCTCTCCGCGATCTTCGCGATAGCCGACCAAAAACGTATCGTGGTCCACCATCGCACCCTGTATTCTTGGCCAAGGGCACATGTAAATGCAGACTTGTTCACGCGCGATACCACCAAGGCCATAGGTGGTGAGCGTGAACAGGCCAAGAAAAACATAAGCCTCAACAGCTGCTGTACCTGAGACAAGATCGCGAAGCAGGGTCGGAGCATCGGCGAAGTAAAAGACAAAAGCACCACCCGTCGCCAATCCTATCAACAGCCATGTGACGTGCGTCGCTACTTTTTTGTAAGTTTTTTCTAAACTCCACGGCGCCTTGTCGAGACGAATGCGCGCGTTTCGGTCCCCTTGCCAGAACCGCTCGACACTGATCATCAAGTCAGTCCAAACGGTTTGCGGACAAAAGTAGCCGCACCAAACGCGCCCGGCAACGGATGTGACGAGGAATAGTACGAGCGCTGCAAGAACCAAAAGCCCGGTGACAAAGTAGAATTCTTGCGGCCAGATTTCGAGCCCGAACAGAAAGAAGCGCTCATGCTGCATGTCAAGCAGGACAGCTTGATTTGGCAGGTCGGGGCCACGGTCCCAGCGGATCCAAGGGATCAGGTAATAGATCCCAAGGGTTACGGCCATCAATATCCACTTAAGGCGGCGAAAAGTGCCGTGCGCAAGTTTCGGATAGATCGCCGGGCGGCTTGCATAAAGGCTACGGTCATCCTTACGATTTACAGCTTCTACGTCATACGTCGTGACCACTGATGAATCGTGGCATTGTCCTTCGACATGCTCTGTCATCATGGTACGATATTCCTACTTCCCCCCGCCGAGGCTGTGTACGTAGACCGCAAGTGCTTTGACCGTCAGGGGATCCAAGCGGCTCTCCCAAGCGGGCATTTTGCCACCGCGTCCCGTATGGACGGTTTGCATAATGTCTTCTTTTTTGCTGCCATACAACCAGATGCTGTCTGCAATATTGGGGGCCCCGAGTTCGGTGTTGCCTTTGCCATTTTCCCCGTGACAGGCAACGCATTGTGCAGCGTAAAGCTCTTTGCCGCGTGCAGAAGATTCAGCATTTGTGCTCAGGTTTGAGAGAGACAGAACATATTCTGTAACATCACCGATCTGTTTTCGATCCAGAATTTCATCAGCGCCAAACTTTGGCATTTCGCTGGAGCGTGCGTCTTCGTGGTCAGTTCGAATCCCGTAAAGAATGGTTGTTTGAATGTCGTCAATCGTTCCACCCCAAATCCAATCATCGTCGTTGAGATTGGGATAGCCGGTAAATCCTTGTGCGCCACGGCCGTGGCACGGCGCGCAATTTTCGCCGAATGCTGCTTTGCCACTAGCAGAAGCAAATCTCAGGAGTTCAGGGTTACCTGACACCTGGTCTAGCGGCGTGCTCTCAAGCAGAGCCCAGCTTGAGCTTTGGGCCTTTTTTGCATCCTCAATTTTCTGAGTAACCGTTGCGCGTTGGCTGACGCCGAGTACGCCTTTTGTATAGTCATTGACGAGAGGCCATGCCGGATATGCAATCCAATACCCAATAGCCCAAATAATTGTTGCATACAGCGTATAGAGCCACCATCGGGGTAGCGGCTTGTTCAGCTCACGAAGGTCGTCGTCCCAGACGTGTCCTGTCGTTTCGGTGCCGGTTACCTGATCAATTTCTTTTTTCATCGGACCTGCCGTCCTCCGCTGTGATCATTCTTGCCGTCGAGATCAAGTGCGCGGCGCTGTGCCAGCTCTAACTTGTCCTTTGTGGTTGGCCAAAAGACATAAGCTATGACGCCCACGAACAAGGCGATAAACAGCAGAAGAGAACTGACCTGACTAAATGTGGCCACTGTGTCGTAGCTCATAGCTTCACCCTGCGCTTTTTACCTCAGGTTGGGACCGGATTTATCAAACGTTGCGAAATCAACCAGTGTTCCCAGCATCTGGAGGTAAGCAATCATCGCGTCGAGCTCTGTTAGCTCTGAGTTATTGTCGAAATTTGCCGTCTTCGCTTTTGGGTACCGTTCCAACAGAGCATCAACCTCATCATGGTCAGGATCGACTTGGGCTTCGACGTCTTGAACGGCATTGGCAATCATTTCATCGGTGTACGGGACACCAACGGTGCGAAGCGCCTTCATATTGTTTGCGATGTTCTTGTAATCCAACTTGGTTTTTGCGAGCCATGGGTAGCCCGGCATAATGCTTTCGGGCACCACGCTGCGCGGATTGATCATATGCTCAGCATGCCACTCATCTGAGTACTTGCCGCCAACGCGGGCCAGATCGGGGCCTGTTCGCTTGGATCCCCACTGGAATGGGTGGTCGTACATGCTCTCGGCTGCCAAACTGTAATGGCCATACCGTTCCACTTCATCCTTGAGCGTTCGGATCATTTGGCTATGGCAGGTATAACACCCTTCGCGAACGTAGATGTCTCTGCCAGCTTGTTCCAGCGGTGAGTAGGGTCGCATGCCTTGCACTTTTTCAATTGTGCTATCGACCCAGAACAAGGGTGCGATCTGTACGATGCCACCGATCGACACCACAACAAGCGCGCAGATAAGTAGCAGAATCGAATTCTTTTCGAGAACGTCGTGTTTCATATCTCCGTAACCCTTATTCCGCCGGTTTGAGCCGCATTTCAGGTGGTGCGGCTACACGGGGCTGATCTGCAGCGTCGACAGATTCATCACCGCGAATTGTGCGCCAGATGTTATAGACCATGATGAAAGAACCGAACACAAACAGCAGGCCACCTATTGCGCGAATGACGTAGTAGGGGTGCATAGCCTCGACAGTTTCGACAAACGAATAAGACAAGAAGCCGAGGCTATCGTAGGCGCGCCACATCAGGCCTTGCATGATGCCGGAGACCCACATTGAGGTGATGTACAGCAAGATGCCAATGGTTGAGATCCAGAAATGCCATTCAACGAGACGGATGGAATAAAGCGCCTTGCGCTTCCACAACCACGGCACCAGGCAGTAAATTGCGCCAAAGGAGACCATCGCCACCCAGCCCAAAGCACCAGAGTGGACATGTCCGATCGTCCAGTCCGTATAGTGTGAAAGCGAGTTGACGGCCTTGATACTCATCACAGGACCTTCAAACGTCGCCATGCCGTAGAATGCTACCGAGACGACAAGAAGACGGACGACAGGATCGGTGCGCAACTTGTCCCAAGCGCCAGACAACGTCATTAGTCCATTGATCATTCCACCCCAGGAGGGCATCCACAGTATGATTGAAAACGTCATGCCAAGGTTTTGCGTCCAATCCGGAAGAGCCGTGTAGTGCAGGTGGTGAGGGCCAGCCCAAATGTAGAGAAAAATAAGCGACCAGAAGTGCACGATCGACAACCGGTAGGAATACACCGGCCGTTCGACACGCTTAGGAATGAAGTAGTACATGATGCCGAGGAAGCCGGCTGTTAGGAAAAACCCGACAGCATTGTGCCCGTACCACCATTGCGTCATGGCATCCTGAACGCCCGCAAAGACGATGTAACTCTTTGGCTCCCAAAGCGACACCGGCACCGCCAAATTGTTGACGATATGCAGCATGGCGACTGTGACGATAAAGGCCAGATAGAACCAGTTGGCAACATAGATGTGCGGTTCCTTCCGGCGCCATAAGGTGGCTAGAAATACGAGAAGATATGCCACCCAAACCACAGTCAGCCATAAGTCAGCATACCAAACAGGTTCTGCATACTCTTTGCCATCTGTGAATCCGAGGAGGTAGCCGGTTCCGGCGATGAGAATGAATAGATTGTAGCCAGCCACCACAAACCATGGCGACCAAACACCAGCGAGACGCGCGTGACACGTTCGCTGAACGACGTAGAACGATGTGGCAATGAGAACATTGCCACCAAAAGCAAAAATTACTGCTGATGTATGAAGCGGGCGCAGACGTCCAAAGCTTGTCCACGGCAAATCAAGGTTGAGAACCGGAAACGCTAATTGCCAAGCAATAATGTCGCCAACGACAAAGCCTGCAATGCCCCAGAACACAGCTGCAAGTGTCGCAAACTTTATTGGCCCGTCGTTATAGACAAGCTCATCGGAGCGAGGTGCGCTCACCGCGTTGATTTGTGTGAGAATGTAGTAGGCAGCTGCCGCCGATGCCGCTGCAAGGACCCAGCCGTGGAATGCCATGCCTGCACTTGGAGAGCCGACGCCTAGGGTGATGCCAAGTATCGCGAGAGCAATTGCGGCCAAGATTGCCATCAAGCTGCTGAACGTTGCCCACTCGGTCCTGGTGTCCACCATCACATGTCTCCATCGACCTGATTTTATGGTCAAATTTATTGCCGAACAGAACTGAAGGCTCAAGTCTCGCCTAGCCTTGATCTAGATCAAGGTGCGGCAATGATGCAGATCAATGTTTGAACCTGTTCTGCAGTTTAGGCTTGCGTCTCTATTTGCTGCGTTTGCGCTCGCCAGTTACGGCTCTCCAAGAGCGCAAGCCTAGAAGACAATCAAGAAAAAGTTCAAGACAAAAATTCAATCAGCTTAAGACCTGGACGCGAGCCAGTTACATGCAGGGGCACACACCACACTCGAAGAGTGTTTTGAAATCTGACACCAAGACGGGGCCCTGCATGAGTCCGGACCCCCTACAGGTCATTTCTGATGAGCACGCTCTGCAGCTTGAGTTGTGCAACATTCTAGAGGCAATTGCTGACGCGTTGCCCTCAAACCCGGATCCTCATCTGGTTCAGATATCCGTTGAGTTGCTCACGAAGGGTTGGCCACCGCATATTGAAATTGAAGAGAAATGCCTTTTCCCAATGCTGCAGCGTCATGCGAATGACAACCCAGTCTTACGTGGCATTCTAGAAAGGCTGCAATTTGAGCATGTTGGCGATGAGGACCTTGTCGACGAGCTTGTTGTTGCCCTTGAATTGTACCTAGAAGAGGGGCACGTCACGCGGCCAAATTCATTGGGGTACATGCTTAGAGGATTTTTCGCGTCACAACGCCGTCATATTGGTTGGGAAGAGGACGTCGTCCTGCCTATGGCGCGCGAGTTGTTCTCCGACGAGGATCTTAACCGCATGCAGGGTTGGATCATGGAGAGCGATCATCCCAGGTGCACACAACGATCAATTATAGAACTAAAGTCCTATGCGCGTGGTGAAAACATTTGCTCTGATTGCCCGGCCCAGGGGAAAGTTGTCCCCAATGCATGATGAATGTCCAACGGGGACAGGTTTGAAACATAGAGCCGCAGACTGCTCGGCAGCAGGCAAATTTAGTTGGCACCAACAGCCTGCAACAACTCCAAATTCGGTACAATTACTGTTCTTCCGCCCTCCAGTGTTATGAGCCCATCCCTCTTCATCTTGCTCATCTGCCGGCTGACCGTTTCCGTTGTCAGGCCAAGAAAATCCGCAATATCGGAACGCGTCAGTGGCAGCTCTATTCGCGCGAAGTTCATGTCGGTTGGCGCACTGCAGCCATCTTCACTGTTGCGTCTGGAGACCATCATCAAAAAGCTGGCAATACGTTCCCGTGCCGACTTTCGCCCAAGCAAAAGCATCCACTCGCGCGCGGCATCCAGTTCATCAAGTGTGTGTGTCAGGAGGTGGTGCTTCAGGTTAGGGTGAGCCTGCGATACGGCTTCGAAATCAGACCGCTCATACATACATAGACGAACTTCTGTTACCGCTTCTGCCTGGTATGCACAGGATGTCTTGAACGGCCGGCCAAGAAAATCCGAGGCAAATTGAAGGCCGACGATTTGCGAGCGCCCGTCCGACAGCCCGCTCGAAAGCTTGACAACACCAGAGACAATGTTTGCCAACGGCGGCGAGATATCTAGCGGCGAGAGAATTGTTTCGCCGGGCTTTACTGCCTTATCTCGCGCTATTGCATTGAGTCCCGTTAGTGCATCAGAACTCAAGGCGCCGCATAAAGCACGGTGCCGGATAGCACAGGACTCGCATTTCACAGGTAACATCTTGGCGATGTTCTCCCTCAACAAACACTTCCGCATGCGCTCACGTGGGACATGTGAGCTCAGTCTCCCGAAGTCCGTCATGAAAGATACGAAACACGAAAAACTATGCGGTTAGCCGTTTGGCGATTGCGAGCCAACATTCCCAGTCTGGTTGACCT
>JAHZKN010000325.1 GCA_022600335.1 Alphaproteobacteria bacterium | reverse complement strand
GGTGGGGACTTCCTCGCCAAAAAAAGCATGATCACCAATTTGAGGCAGCAACTTCCTGCACTCGAAGACGTTCTTGTTGTCGAGGATGAGAGTTTTGATGCGGACCGTCTGACCGCAACCTTGCGCGTGATCTTTGGCTACGACATCAATGTACGTCACGCGGATACACTGACCAAAGCGATTGACAGCGTCATTGAAAAAACGCCTGAGTTGATTTTTCTCGATGACGTCTTGAAACCAAGCGACAACGCAGCAGATTCGATTCCGTTTCTTCGACGCGCCGACTATGATGGTCCAATCGTTGTCGTCAGCGGCCGGGTAACAACCAAGCGTGCCTTCGATCTCAAACATGTCGGGGCAACAGACGTCATACACAAGGATGATGTCGATAGTGTCCGTCTTGGTGAGGCTTTACTCCGCGTATTTGGTGGCAAAGCGTGATCTCAAGACGGGTTTCAAGCGCCGCTTAGTGCGCCAGCTCGACGGTCTTTTGTCGTTGCGCCCCGTTTCCAACCCACCACGACTGTCAAGAAACATCAATTAACCTGCCGCAGATCTGTTTCCGTGCGCTAAGGTGCCCGTCGGATTCGTACGATGCCGCAGTTGACGGACACGCACGCAAGCAGCCTGCCGGTGTCCTGATATGTCACCACTTCAAAGCTGTGGCACGGGTTGAGCGACTCCACTGGGGCATAGCAAGAGGGCAGAGTTTTCATGACCGGGGATCAAACACTTATTGTTGGCCTGTTGGTCGCGCTGTTGTTGCTTTTGGTGTGGGGACGCTGGCGCTATGACGCGGTGGCATTTTCCGCCTTGATGGCCGCAGTGATCCTCGGCGTTGTGCCTAAAGAAAATGCGTTTTCTGGCTTTGCCCATTCCGCAACGATCATTATCGCGTTGGTGCTAGTGGTCAGCCATGGCCTTGCCGCGTCTGGCGTCGTCTATCGCATTGCCCGAGCCGTCGGCCAGATTGGCAAGACGTTCACGTCGCACTTGGCGATTATGGGAGGCTTAGGGGCAGCCCTGTCTGCAGTTATGAACAATGTCGGCGCGCTGGCGTTGTTGATGCCTGTCGATGTCGAAGCGGCTAAGAAAGCCAAGCGCTCGCCATCTCTGTCCCTCATGCCGCTGTCATTTGCGACAATCCTCGGTGGCCTTGTGACGCTGATTGGCACACCACCCAACATCATCATCTCGGCGTATCGCGAAAAAGCTTTCGGTGCACCCTACCAGATGTTCGATTTTGCGCCCGTCGGAGTGGTCTGTGCCCTTGCCGGTATTGCGTTTGTCACGTTGATCGGCTGGCGACTGATTCCGCAAAGTGACGACAACACCGGTGCTGACGACGAGCGGTTTTCCCTCGATGATTATGTCGCCGAGCTCAGTGTTGGGGAGAAATCCGCGTTCCTTGGTAAGCCCCTCGCTGATGTTGAGAAGGTTGTCCGAGATGCTGGCATAACCTTACTCAGTGTCATTCGCGATCAATCACGTCTGCCCGGCCACGCCGGCTGGATTAAGTTACAAAAAGACGATGTTTTGCTCGTTGAAACCGCTGCGGAAGATTTGGAGCGGTTGGCTAATGAAAACCAACTGAGCTTTGTTGCTAAGGAACGGCATCGGGAATTGGTGGAAGGGGCCCAGCTTGAGTTTGTTGAGTGCGTTGTGCAGCCAGGCTCCGTCCTTGAAGGCCGCACCAGCGCCTCAGTGCAGTTGGTTGATCGCTTTGGTGTTTGGTTGATCGGTGTCTCGCGACAGGGCAAGCGATTGCGCTCGCGTGTGCGCCGTACGGCGATGTCAGCCGGTGACGTGATGTTGTTGTTGGCCCCAAAAGCACGCCTAACCGACTTCATTGAGACTATGGATGTGTTGCCGCTGGCGGATCGCGGTTTGCAACTAGCGAGCCGTGGCAAAGCTGCACTGGCAGCGGGCTTGTTTGCTGGCGCGATTGTGTTGGCAAGTCTGCGCGTTCTGGATCTTGCCATTGCCTTAGGTGTTGTCACGTTGGCGTATCTGTTTTTAGGAATTATCTCTCCCAAAAAAGTCTATCAAAGCGTTGAATGGCCAGTTTTTGTGCTCATCGGTTCATTGATTCCCATTGGTGCGGCGCTTGAAACGTCAGGTGCAACAGAACTGATTGCGCAGAATATTGTGACATCTGTTGCCGGCTTGCCGGGCTGGGTTGTGTTGACCATTTTAATGGCGCTGACCATGACGCTGTCCGATGTTTTGAACAACACAGCGACTGCCCTGATCGCGGCACCGATTGCAGTGCAAATTGCCAGCAAACTTGGTCACAGTCCGGAGCCGTTTTTAATGGCTGTGGCCGTTGCTGCGTCGTGTGCATTCCTGACGCCGATTGGGCACAAGAACAATACGCTGATTATGGGACCAGGTCGGTATGCGTTCGGTGACTATTGGCGCATGGGGCTGCCGCTCGAAATACTTATCGTAGCTGTCGGTGTGCCCATGATCTTGTTGGTTTGGCCCCTTTAAAAACCATATTAAGTGCACAGAGGGACTGCTGTTTCGGATGGCCGTCGTGCACTGCGTCAGGCTGCTCAGCGCAGTGTCTGGCGGCGATAACCATAAATGCGGACAGCACTCAGAAATAAGCACCGTTCAGGATAACGTCGCTCACAAAGCCTGATTGTTGTGCGGTAACCCTTGTTCATTTGCCGCAAGTTGGCGTGGTTCCTGCATTTTACAGGACTTCACGTGTTGTTACGAAATATTTCAGGCAACAAAAGTGTGTGCCTCTCCCTGTGGTCGGGTGTCGCAAGGCAATTTGCTGCCTTTGTTTGGCACGTCTGCCATGGTTTGACGCCGCCAACAGAAGAAAAAAACGGGACTAGGGCTGATGATGAAGTTTGTAGGTGTTGTTGCACTCAGCGGCGGGTTGTTGTTGTCGGGCGCTGCTGTTGCGGATGAAAACTTTAAGCTGCCGCCGGAAGTGACACCAAAGCTGCGTGCAGCCTGCGAGAGCGATGTCCGCCGTTTGTGCATAGGCAAAAAACCGAGCGTCGCAAAAGTGAAACGCTGCGTGATACGCAAATT
>JAHZKN010000324.1 GCA_022600335.1 Alphaproteobacteria bacterium | reverse complement strand
GCAGTACCGCTGCGCGACCCTGATCCTTGACCCGCTTCACGTTGGTGACCACCTCTTCAGGGCTGGACACCAAGCGGCGATCGACTTGCAAGATCACATCACCAGAGCGCAAACCCTTTTGGGCGGCATCCGACTTGGGATCGACTTCTGCAATGGCAACTCCATCGCTTGCATCGCCGGACTTGGCTGGCATCAGCGTTAGACCAAGTTGGTCCAACGCCATCTTTTTGCTCGCCTCCTTGGTCGGTGCTTTGCCCTCACGCAACTTTGCAATTTCCGCCCTCGTTGTTGGGAACGTACCAAGTGTCAGATTGATGGTCTGGTAGGCATTCCCGCGCCAAACCTTGACCGCAACATTGGTACCAGGCGTGATTTCGGCAATCTTCCGCGCCAGATCACGGCTATCTGCAATGGTGTCACCATTGACCTCAAGAATGGCATCTTGAACCTTGAAGCCAGCTTTCTTTGCTGGGCCATCTGGTGTGACATCACTCACCAATGCGCCCTTAGCTGCAGGAAGGCCAAGACTTGCTGCTGTATCCTCATCAATGTTTTGGATTTTGACACCAAGCCAACCGCGCGCAACCGTACCCGTTTTCTTGAGCTGCTCAATCACCTTTTCGACACGCGCAGCAGGCACAGCAAATGCAATGCCGACATTGCCGCCCGAAGGGCTGAAGATTGCGGTGTTGACGCCAATCACCTCACCTTTGAGGTTAAACGTTGGACCGCCTGAGTTACCCTTGTTGACGGCCGCATCAATCTGCATGAAGTCATACGGACCTTCGTTGATGTCGCGAGCCAATGCGGAAACAATACCAGCAGTGACGGTGCCGCCTAGACCAAACGGATTGCCAATCGCCAACGCCCAATCCCCAACCCGCGGTTTGCCTTTGGCAAATTTGACGGCGGGGAATACCTTCGTTGACTTCATTTTCAACAGTGCTAAGTCCGTGCGCGCATCCGTGCCCACCAGCTCTGCATCGATTTTTTCTAGATCATCAAAGCTAACCTGGATCTTGGTTGCCCCGTCAATCACATGATTGTTGGTAACCACATAGCCATCCGTTGAGACGACAAATCCAGATCCTTGTCCACGCCGCGGCTGGCTCGGGCCAGGCCTACCGCGAAATTCCTTCGGCAGGTTCTTAAAAAAGTCGTGCAGGGGGCTGTCCTCGGGAATGCCGGGAATCACACCACCACCGTCTTTTTTCTTTTTCTCATCTTTCGAGCCATCGTTAACGACAGACACGCTGACAACTGCAGGTTTCACCTGCTCAACGATGTCGGCAAACGACAGAGGCGCGCGCCCAAAAGGTGTCACAACCTCCTGGCCGGGTGCTGCGCGTTGCGCGTTAGCCATCTTCGAAAAGCTGCCGCTCGTAACGGCAAGACCACCTGAAATCAAAGCCAATGCCGCAATCGCATTAACCGTCGTGCGGGCGGGCCGCGCTGGCCCGAGTTTTGCGTTGCCACCAGCAGGTTGCTGAGCGTCCATTCCAAACCTCCGTGGTTAAAGGACATCAAGTTGGTGACCTTGCTACCTGCCCGCGCCTTACACCGGTCTTTCAGGCACCTTAACAATTGGTAATATACGCGAAAAATCAACAGGTTCCGGCGACTGAGGCGCGTCTAAGCCGCACCACTGCGCGGCCGCGCACCACGTGGCTGCGGCATTGCGCAGTGATCCTTGTGGCGAGCCTTACGGTACAGCCATCGCTCACCTGGTCCGCAGAACAAACATCCAACCAGCGTCAGACCCAGATCGCAAACAAAGTGGGTGTCTTAAAAGTCGCCAATGGTGCTTCCCAATGCACCGCGTTTTGTGTGTCTGAATCACTCATTGCAACCGCTGGCCACTGCATTCTTGATGGGGACGCGAATGCGCGCTCAATCGCAACTGAGCTGTCGTTTCATTTGCAACAAGCACGACTGACGCCCCCGAACGCAGACCCGAACGGCGGCAATCATCTTCGCCGCTCCTCATCTATCCACGCTCGTGTTGCTGGCGGCACACGCATCTCACTTCGCAAACCGATTGAGGCAGAGCAAGATTGGGCTGTGCTGCAGCTCGCAACACCCATATGTCGCCAAGGCGGTCTTGCTTTCGCAACCGCAGAGGAATTAGCCAACGCGCGACACGACGCCAAAACTCGGACTTCCATCGCGCGCTTTTCGCTTCGCGGCGATGGAAGTCACGAAGCGACTTGGCAACCCTGCGCCACGCGCACAAACCCGCTCGCCAACACGGACCATACGTATAGGCAAGATTTTCTAAAGCCGGAGGGCCTTCTGTTCCATAGTTGTGACGGCGGCGCATTCGCATCTGGTGCCCCGCTTGTCGTTGCGACGCATACGGGCCCAAAAGTCCTCGCCATGCACGTTGGCACCTACGTACGCTCACGCGTCTTTCAACAAAACAATGCAGTGCTGCATCGCCTGTCCAGCAGGACAATTGCCAACATTGCTGTGCGGGCAGCAGAATTTTCAGATGTAGTATTGCTAAGCACAGGGCGCGCGGTGCAGAAGCGCAATCCCAATCGTTAGGAAGGTCTCAATCAGAAGACTTCAAAACGTCTTGCAAGCGCTGTTGTTCTTCATCCGTTAGGTCTTCTGGCTGCGGTTTGACATCGGTATCATTTCGCCGGTTATGGAGCCAACGGTAGGTACCAAACACGGCGGCAAGACCAATTATAAACGGCAACAGCCAAAGCAAAATAGTATTCGGTGCAAATGGCGGCTTCAGCAAAACAAACGTGCCATAACGCGCGACAATATATGCTTTCACTTGTTGATCACTATCGCCTGCTCGAAGGCGGTCGCGTACCAGGCGGCGCAAATCAGCCGCGAGCGGTGCATCTGAATCATCAATGGATTGATTTTGGCAGACGACACACCTGAGTTCAGCCGACAACGCGCGTGCGCGCGCTTCAAGAGACGGATCTTTTAGAATTTCACCTGGCTCAACTGCTGCTGCATGCGGGGCTAACGCAACGCCCAACATCCAGATGAGTACTGTCCAAACTGTGCGCGTTTGTGTCTGCAATGGTGCCTACTCCGCTGCAACAGGCTGGGCGGCAACGCCAGCGCGGCGCGGCGCACCAACGCGCAGTCGCCGGTCTGTCAACGATACAAAGCCACCTAAAAACATGATCAGCGCACCAATCCAAATACAACGTACAAATGGATGGAAGTAGAGGCGCACGGCATAGCCGCCAGCAAGCTGCGCATCCCCAAGCACAGCATAGAGATCGCCTCCCCAAGACGCATGGATGCCGGCTTCACTCGTCGGCTGCGGTGGCGCATCATAAACCCGCTTTGCAGGCGCTAATGTTGTCACCAGCTGTCCATTTTGGCTGACGCGAAACACACCAACTTGTTCAGAATAGTTGGGGCCACGTTCCGGCTTAGCGCCCTCAAACGTCAACGTGTACCCAGCCAACTCCGTTTTGGCACCTGGCTTCATTACAAGCACAGACTCTTGTCGCCAGGCTGTGGTGGCAACAACGCCGATCACCATCATGCCAACACCGAAGTGCGCCAACGTCGTGCCAAAAACAGAGCGCGGTAAATTTTTAACGCGCCTGAGCGCCACGTCCCATCGTTCCCCACGCGGGTTGGCACGAAAGACAAACTCGGAAATCGCACCCGCCATCGCCCAAATGCCAAGCGCCACGCCAAAGGGCGCCAACCAGGGCCCACGCTCAACAAAGGCGCCTGAACAGGCAAATGCGAGTAACGCCAGTAGCAGCGCCCACATCAATCGGCCACCAGCCGCTGCCACATCGCCACGCTTCCACGCCAACAAAGGACCAAAAGGCAACGCCAAAAACAGAGGCACCATCAACGGCACAAACGTGGCGTTAAAATACGGCGGCCCAACGGAAATCTTTTCACCCGTCAACGCCTCAAGCGCTAATGGATACAACGTGCCAATCAGCACCGTCGCACACGCCGTTGTGAGCACAATGTTGTTGAGTACCAAGCTGCCCTCGCGACTGATTGGCGAGAATAGCCCACCTCGTCTT
>JAHZKN010000323.1 GCA_022600335.1 Alphaproteobacteria bacterium | reverse complement strand
GGCTTTAGAACCGTGGCGGAGATGATCGGCCAAAGCGATTGCTTGGACAAAGATCGGGCTATCACACATTGGAAAGCCAATGGGTTGGACTTCCAAAAAATCTTCCATAAGCCGACCCCGAATGAAGGCGTGGCAATCTACAATTCCGAACGCCAAGACCACGGCTTAGAGAAGGTGCTCGACAATCAATTAATTCAATTGTCCGAACCTGCACTGACAGCTGGTACGCCAGTGAAGCAGGATGTGACGATCAAGAATACCGATCGCAGCGCGGGCGCCATGTTGTCCGGTGTGATTGCCAAACAATATGGCCACGTTGGACTACCTGAAGATACCATTTGGCTGACGTTGACAGGGACGGCTGGACAGAGCTTTGGCACGTGGGCGGCGCACGGCGTCACACTGGAGCTCATCGGCGAGGCCAATGATTACGTCGGCAAGGGACTTTCCGGTGGCAAGTTGATCGTGCGCCCGCATCCAGATTCCAAGATCATTCCTGAAGAAAGCATTATTGTTGGCAACACCGTACTCTATGGCGCTGTCACGGGTGAGTGCTATTTCCGCGGCATTGCAGGTGAACGGTTTGCAGTGAGAAACTCCGGCGCTGTCGCCGTTGTTGAAGGTACTGGCGATCACTGCTGCGAATATATGACCGGCGGCGTCGCGGTTATCCTCGGTGCTACGGGACGCAATTTTGCAGCCGGTATGTCTGGTGGCATTGCTTACGTTTATGACGAAGCAGGAACATTTGAGAACCAACTCAACAAAGAATTGGTTGAGGTGGAAGCTATTGAAATCGATCCATCTATTGTCGCCAAACAGGCCACCACAAATGGTAGTGCCGCAAATCACCCGCTAGCACCATTGCTCGCTGATATGCGCCAACAAGATGCACAGCGCTTACACGCGCTCATCACGCGGCACGCGCACTACACAAACTCCGCTAAGGCGCAGCAGATTCTGGGCAACTGGCCCAATGCAATTACGAAATTCAAGAAAATCATGCCAATTGAATATCGTCGCGCGCTGAACGAGCTTGCTAAGACGCAGGCCACAACTGAAACCAGCGCCAGCACCAACTAACCACCAAGCGCCGCGGCGACACGAAAGAACGAGACGACCATGGGAAAACCAACTGGCTTTTTAGAACTTGAGCGCCATGACCGCCCCTACAAGCCTGTCGAAGAGCGTATCAAACATTGGAATGAGTTTGTCATTCCGCTGTCTGAAGACAATACAAAGTCGCAAGCCTCGCGCTGTATGGATTGCGGAATTCCCTATTGTCACACAGGCTGCCCGGTCAACAACCAGATCCCGGACTGGAATGACCTTGTTTATCATGGCGACTGGCAGCGCGCCGCCGTCAACCTGCATACTACTAACAATTTTCCCGAAGTGACCGGGCGTATTTGCCCCGCACCGTGTGAAGCAGCCTGCACGCTGAACATTGACGACGTTCCGGTGACCATCAAAACCATTGAGTGCGCAATCGCAGACCGCGCGCTTGAAAAAGGCTGGGTGGTGCCTAAGCCAGCAGAACAAAAGACAGGAAGGCGCATTGCTGTTGTCGGCTCTGGCCCAGCTGGACTAGCGGCCGCACAACAGTTGGCGCGAGCCGGCCATGATGTCCACGTTTATGAAAAACATGCCCGTCCAGGCGGCTTGTTGGTCTACGGCATTCCTGACTTCAAGATGGAAAAGTCTGTCATCGCCAATCGCGTCACCCAGATGCAAGCGGAAGGCGTCACATTCCATTGCAATGTCAACGTCGGCAAAGACATCACAGCTCAGTCCCTCGAAGACACGCACGACGCACTGTTGCTGGCGATCGGCTCTGAAAAACCATTCGACTTTTTTTCCGAAGCACCAGGACGCGATCTTGATGGGCTTCATTTCGCGATGGACTTCTTACCGCAGCAAAACCGCCGCGTTGCCGGCGAAGCCTTACATCCCGATCTGACAGAGACGACAGCAAAAGACAAAAACGTCATCGTCATTGGCGGTGGTGATACCGGATCAGACTGTATCGGCACATCCTTCCGGCAAGGGGCAAAGTCTGTCACTCAATTGGAAATTATGCCGGAGCCGCCGGAGAAAGAAAACAAAGCCCTGACGTGGCCAAACTGGCCGTTGAAGTTGCGCATTTCGACAAGTCAGGCTGAGGGTGCCGCCATTGAATATTCCATTTCAACCACCGGCTTCAGCGGCAAAAACGGTACTGTCACCAAACTCAACTACACCCGTGTTGATGACAAGCTGCAGCCGATCGCAGGCTCTGAAGGCAGCCTGGATGCTGATCTTGTATTGTTTGCCATGGGCTTTTCCGGCCCCATTGAAGAGGGACTGGTTGCAGAACTCGGCACTGACCCTGTCGCCCGCGGCCGCTTTAAGGGATTGAATGCCAACGAAGTGGACTACAAGCTGCCAGGCACACGCGCCCGTTTCGTTGCTGGCGACGTCCGACGTGGACAAAGTCTTGTTGTTTGGGCCATTCGCGAAGGCCGGCAGGCCGCACACGCCATCGATAAATTTTTGATGGGCACGACAAATCTGCCGCGCTAACACCGTGCCCCAACACAAGCTTGCGCAGTGTTGGCGTGGAGGGGCCCAACACAAGCTTGCGCAGTGTTGGCTTGGAGCGGGTGGTTCGACTTAAATCTGAAACGCTCTAGTTTGTAATCGATCCTGTGTTCGGCCAGGAAAAATCATCAACGCGACCCGATACGGGAGCCAGCGATTCCCCCTTGACCATCACCCGGAAAAACGGCGTTTGAGTTGGAGAGATCACGCGCGCTCTACCACCGCGCGCTGCCGACGACGGCGTGATCGAACTCATCACGGTGATACCATATGGAATATTGTCGATCAGCGTCTCGCCAACTTCAGCGGGCTTGTTGGGTTTTGCCCGTCGCGTCACCAATGAAATCACCGAAGCTGGAATGACAGGGCGCAACACATCGAGCACTACAACCTCTTCCGCACCTGAGGCTGCGCGCAGCCGGAGGCTAATTTTGCCATTGTCAGCTTTTTGTTCACCAACCACAGCGGCAGCCGCGACGGCGGCGCTATGTTCATCCTGCTCGCCCTTGGACACCGTTGCTTTCTCTGAAGCTTTGTCATCGTCGGTTGACGCAATCCTTCCAGCATGAATTCGTGCTTGTTCGGTGGTGCTACCGGCCAATGGAATCTGCCGGTCATTCTTTGCTTTCTTAAGATCACGACGAATGTGTCGCTCGACAAAGTGCGCCAATTTACGATTGCCGGCTGCTGTAAAAAAGATCCCATCGCGACTACGCAGCAGCCGCGTCTCGCCAGAAAGATCCGGCCCATACGCACTAAACCGCTCTTGCTCGTCACCAAATTCAGCAAACACATCCACAAACTTCAATCCGTTGCGATAGGCACGGTCACGGAGGATGCCGTTCATTGTCCGGTAGCTTTCATTGCGTGCAGGACGGCTCGTCACTGGAATACCGACCCAATACACAGCAACGGATTTTTTCTTGAACACAGCCATTAGCTGATCAATGCGCCGACCGTACTCCTTGCTCCAAACGTCTGTGGCCACACGAAATCTCTGACCCTTTTGGTTGCGAATAGCTACCGCATCGCGAGCACCAACCATCATCACAACGATGGAGATCTTGCTCTCATCAAGTGCAGACTCGATTTTCTTGGCCTGCTTCGCGACATTGACCCGCATGAGACCGGCGAAATGCAGCGGTCTTGGTTGCAGTTTCACACGTGGAACTTCCAACAGCGCATCTTCAAGACCATGACGCAGCCCGTACGAAAAATCATCGCCGATCACCAGGACGTTGTAGGCATCACCATCGGGAAACGGTGGCAGATAGCTGGCACCACGAGATTGCGATTGCCCCGCAGCTGGGCCCGCAGCAAGGGCCAAGGCCAGCAGCCACGAGCCAACGGCAGGACCCAAGCCAAGCGACAGCGGGCTGCTCATTCGGCAGCCGTGAAAAAATCTGGCTATGGGAGTTGCTTGAGCCATAAAATCCAACCCAATGTGAAGCACTTGGCGCCTAAATACGCTGCGCAACGCGGCATGACAACAGGTC
>JAHZKN010000322.1 GCA_022600335.1 Alphaproteobacteria bacterium | reverse complement strand
CATCATATTTGGTGATCGCACTGTATTGACACACGAGACATTCAGCACACATCTTATGATTCATTGGAAGAAACTATTCGTCACCACCGTGGTGGTAACCTTGGCAGCGAGTGTTTGGCCAACGATTGGACAGTCGCAGAACACGGCTATGGTGATGAAGGAGTTTAGTGCCTGGACCTTGCATCAAAGTCGCGGCGCTGCCCATAACATTTGCTACATCACCGCAACCCCAATTTCAAAAAAACCTGAAAAAGCCAATCGCGCAGTCATTGTATTTTATATTTCTGCCTGGCCAAAGGACGGTGTACGCAGCGAGGTCAGCGTCAAATTTGGCTATCCATTGGATACCAAAAAAGATGTTTCAGTTAACGTCGGTGAAGAAAATTTCAAGCTCTCACCCCGCAACGAGCGCGCATATCTTTACGACGCTACCAAAGAACTCAAATTGATTGAGGCAATGAAAAAGGGATCCAAGATGGTCGTTACGGCGACGTCAACGCGTGGAACTAAAACAACAGATACCTATTCCCTCAACGGCATCTCTTCAGCGCTCAAATCTCTTGCTGAAACGTGCCAGTAACTTGGGTCTCAAGGCCCACGCAGGCGTGAATAGCAAAGTTTTTAGTATTTTTTGGCCCGGTCACTGCGGCGCAAGTTGACATAAAGTGCACCATCCCCGCCGTGTTGTGGGCTTGCTGTTTGAAACCCGATGACCATCGCCCGCAAATCTTGTTCCTGCAGCCAACTTGGCACGGTGCGACGCAGGACTCCGGGTTCGGAACGTCCATCGAATGGGCCGCGGGAGTCATTGTCATCGGCTTGCCGTATCCCACGCCCACCTTTCCCGGTAATCACCAATACCCAACGCAGCCCGCGTTGATGTGATGCAGAAATAAACTGGCGCAACGCAACATGGGCTTCTGATTGACGCATGCCATGAAGATCGAGCCGTGCTTCGATCGAAATTCTGCCAGAACGCAATTTGCGAACATGCGCTTGGCCCAACCCAGTAGGTTTTGGCGGTGTTTTAACTACTGGACTATTGTTAGGCATTGCTCCCAACGATTTATGCACAGTGGTCTTTTTCGACGTCTGCGATGGCGATCTTGGACGCAAGCGATTATCGCCCATGTCATCATCTGCCACACTGATCCGCACGCGATCTTGGCCTCGACCAGATGCATCAATCGGAGTAACCGTCTCAGCAACCTTCATCCAAAGAACTTCTTCATCCTTGGAAAGTTTGTCCGATGCAGCGTTTTTTGGGTCTTTTGCAGGTTTTTTGATCATACCTGGTTTTCACTATCGCGTGGCTTGAGCACATAAAATGCACCTTGGTGCAATGTCAGTCCAGCCTGCCGACCGGCCTCAACACCTGAGCCAAAGAAGACATCACCACGTTCCGGTCCACGAATGGCGGAGCCAACATCCTGTGCGATCATCAAACGGTTCAATCCAAGGTCCTGATCGACATGTTCCATATTTGGTGCCACCACATAAATTGGCACACCGATTTCATGAAAGCTCGTATCAACAGCTAAGCTGCGGTGCGCCGACAATGGGATTTGCAAAACGCCCAGTGCACAATCAGGGTCCGCAGCCGTTAATTCACGGAAAAAAATAAACGACTGGTTTTGCTGCATGACCTCACGTGCCCGATTGAAATCTGCCTTTAACCATGCCCGTAATGCTTCAAATGTCATCTCTTCACTGCGGAAATGACCCTGTTCAATCAGATACTGACCGATCGACGTATACGGGTGACCGTTTTTCCCATCATACGTTACCCGCGTGCTGTTGCCGGTATCAAACCTAACAACACCGGAACCTTCCACATGCAGGAAGAAAGCATCAACGGCATCCTTGAGCCATATAAACTCAAGCGTCTGGCCAGCAAGCGCCCCCGTTTCAATTTCAGCGCGCGTCGGAAATGGCTCAATGCCATGCTCTGTTTGACGTCCATGCGTTAGCTGATCACCAAATTTTCCCCGATCTGCCTCCGACACCAGATTGACCAGGTCTTTTGGTCGGCGAAGCAACGGGATCGTGTATGTCGCATCTGGGGATCGTGCGCCCTCAAGGATTGGCTCATAGTACCCGGTCAACAAGCCTTCACCGGTTTGCTGCACTACGCGATGCGGGACAAAATGCGTTTCAAAAAATGCGCGCGCTTGTTCTCTGTCGGCCGGCTGTGTCGGGTCTAACAACGCGCGCCGAGCTGTTGCCAAGAGCCCCGCAGATGACGGCGTGCCGAGATAGCCCGTGCCACGTGCAGCGGCATCAGCAAGCTTGTGACTTGAATTTTGAAAGGCTTGAAACGCTGCCAGATGATTATCGTCGCGCCAACGGGGAAGCTCGTCAAAGGTCTTTGGCTCAAATGTGACCGAAAAATCCGTCATCGCACGTGATCGATCTTCAGCTCATGGGGCCAAGATTTGGGGCTAAAAATCGGGGACTACCCATGCAAGCCTTAGTTTGGTGCTTGGGTCGCGACCAACTGCCAATTGGGATTGGCGCGTGCACGTGACGTTGAGACATCCCGGCTAAAGGTCCAAATATCCGTAATATCTTCTACTTGGTTGGGATCGCCGGCTTTGATCTCTCCCGATTCGTCGCGGGTGACCGAGATCATTTCGCTACCGAAGCGTACAACAACGCTTGCAGCACCGTCTGCAACTTCCGCTTCCAATACATTTGCTTTGTTGATTCCAACAAATGTCTGATCAAGGACGACGCCATCTTTTTCCCGTTCTTTTACTGCTTGGGCAAAAGAACGGTAGACATCGTCGCTCAAGATATCACGCAGAACTTTGAGGTTGCCCTCGGCAAATGCCGTGACAATTAACTCGTAGGCTTGTTTTGCACCGTCAATAAAGTGGTCAGGATCAAATTCGGGATCGGCTGCCAGAACACTCTCCAAGCCCTTCGTCAGGCGCGGATCGTTATTCGCCATTTTTTGAATACGCTCGCGAATTTCCTCTGCCGTTGGCCGACTTGGTTCTGATTTATGATCATCCAGGTCCGTGCCTGGGCGAGGCAGCGTAACGACGTTATCGGATGTTCCCGAAGGCGATTGATCGCCAAGTTCACGTTCGCGTGCCTGGCGTTCTATACGCGCATCATCGTCTTCTGTGCGGCGGCCAAGAACACTGCGCAGCTTTAAAACCACCACAACTGCCGCAATCAAAGCGATCAGTGTGAAGACGTCAATTGTGCCATCGTTCATAGGGGCAACTTTCCAAGCAATGCCAAGGTGTGCAACACAGGTGTTGGTGAGCACCAGGTCTAGGATCTGGTCCAGACACCATCAATGTGGCAGGCTGACAGACATTGGTCCCGAAAAAAGGTTGAGATTGGTTATAGGTGTATCTTAGGCCACACGGCAGGCAAATCCAACCTTAAGACCATGGTCGTGCAACATATTATGGCACGGGCTGCCGTAAATCCGGATGATCTCGATGCGAATTGCTCTGCTATTGGTTTTTATCGCTGTTCCTTTGCTTGAGATCGCCCTTTTAATCAAGGCTGGCGATCAGTTTGGTTTTTGGCCGACCATTACCATTATTATTTTCACCGCTGTCCTTGGCACCCTCATGCTGCGCCTTCAGGGGATGTCTGTTGTCAATCGGGCATCACAGGCCCTACGGGCGTGCAGGTTACCTGTTGAATCGGTGGCCGATGGCGTATTCCTGCTGCTGGCTGGTGCCTTTCTGTTAACCCCAGGCCTGGTGACAGACGGCGTTGGACTGGCGCTCCTCGTACCAGCCGTAAGGCAGTGGATTGGCAACAAAATATGGATCGCACTGCGTAGCCGGATGCAACAAGAGGATTTTGGGTCCGAAAACGGTGAGCCAGGAGGTTCAACAGCCGGCCAAGCCTCGACGAGGTCGTTTAAGAAACGACGCTCTGGCGTTGTGATCGACGCTGATTTTAAGGACATCGAT
>JAHZKN010000321.1 GCA_022600335.1 Alphaproteobacteria bacterium | reverse complement strand
CATTGAACCGTGTGCTTGCCGCGCAGTTCGCATTGGAAACCAAAGTTACCGCGTCTAACTTTGACGTTTAGGAGGACCCGCAATGGCTGCGGTCATCAATTTGGACACAGTTCGACTGACGCGTAATATTGTCGAGTCACCCCAACGCGAAAGCATGTCTGCGGAGATTATCTTGTTTCCAGGTATTCGTTACGAGCGCTGGGATACAGACGCGAACGGCGAGGCGGACATCCCGGATCAGTCTGACTGTGATAAACGGCTGTTGGCGCAGGATTAGAAGTCAACCGATCGCATTCAAGCCTTCAGAAACAAATGCACAATGTCAGTGTGCACAGAGCGTGCATGCTATTTGGATTTGAGTTGTCGACATGAAGCTTGCAGCAAAGCTGCTTCGTGAAGGTCAGCAAAAGCTGGCCCTCGATTTGGCGCTCGCACAACAATAATGCCGCTTTTTGCACCGACCGGAAGTGCAGTTGTTGACTTGGCCGACCGGCCAGCGGCTTGCGGTGTAAGCCCCATAAAACGATCATCCGATGGCACTAAGCGCAATGCGACGATCGTTTGATTGCGCTCTGGTACCGCAACTGTCGTGTTCAGACTTGCGCCATCCTCACTATAAACCGTAGCAAGCCAACCTGGGCCCAGTAGCACCGCATTGAATGCAACCGGACCATATGCAGTTATGAACCGGCACACGGCATAGCGTGCATCAGGCGACAAGAAGGGTAGGGGTTGGTTGTCGCTTGTGATCGGAGGCATCACAACCATTTTGTTGAGCGGCAGGTTAGGTGCTAGCCGTGCATAGGCATTGGACTGCGCCAACCGCGGCTCGGTAAAGACCGCAATGATGTGCAACATTCCGACGGCACAGACGCCTGCAAGAACCATACGCCAATTTGTGTTGCGCAGTATTTTAAGGGGGCTTATCTGCATGAAATCCTGCGAATGGTTGGCAAAACCTGCTGCTCGTCGTTTGCTTCAACGGTCAGTGCAACGGGCTTTAGGTCAAGTACTGTCAGCACAACAACTAGGCGCCCAGCACCCCCAGTCGGCAACCAGTTGCCTGGGCCAACATCGCGCGACAGGGTTATGAGGACGGAGCTGTCAGCGTGAATAGCAACATCGTCTCGGGTGTACACATGGCGGTTCAGCGCATTTGGAATGAGCTTACCGCGACTGTTGAACGCCGCGATGCTCCACCAGCGTCCCGGCAAGTCCTGACCATTGATCGCATAGTCACACGAGGAGTGCAGTCCAGCGCCATCACTGTCGGCTCGCGCGATATAGGTGCGCGCCACTTCGGTGCTAAGTACCAGCGCGCCGCGCCGCGCGAAATGAGCGCGCGTGTAAGGGTCAGATGTTTTGCGCCCTGCTGACGTCCACATTACCCACGGTCCGTTTGCGACTGTGGTGAGGCGAGATCCGGCTTCCACCATATACCAACTGCTGCCCAAGCCACCAATCAGCACCAGACCGATGAAGATAGCAACATCGGTCGCAATGCTGGTGGTAAACGCAATCCTCTTTTTCAAACGATGAAAAAAGAGCCGCATGAATAAATTTCCTTATTGCCGTGAACCGGTGGCTAGGGTGCTGGTGTGGCGGTTGCTGCTTGACGAACTGGTGTCCCCGTAGATGGCGCGTGCTTCGATCGGCGGTCACTTGGTGTGCCTGTTCGCTTGCGATCGCTGCGTTGATTGGGTTCTGACTCTGGTGTGTCTTGCGGCGCTGGATCTGGCGGCGGCAGTCCAGCCGCCTTGCGCATTGTAGTTTCGATATTGAACAACACATCACGCGATTGTTTCGATAATGTGCGCTTCGTTTTGCCACTTGCCGCTTTTTTTTCAGCAGCATCAAGCGGGTTGTCTAGTCGCATTTGTGCCAAACGTTGGCGTTCTGCAACTTGAACTGGATGTGGGCGTAGTCCGGGAATTGGTGGGAAGTCCATTGACGTATGCGCAACCGACATAAAGGCTTGCCAAGTCTGTGCCGGCAAACTGCCGCCGGTAACGCCGCCTGTGGGGCGGAAATCGTCATTGCCGATCCAAACGCCGGTGACGAGTTTGCCGGTATAGCCCATGAACCATGCATCGCGATAACTAGAGCTGGTGCCAGTCTTCCCTGCCACATGTGTAAAGGGAAGCTGTGCCCGCCGCCCCGTGCCGCTGGTGACCACAGAATGTAACATTTGATTGAGCTGATGGACGACCTTTGGCTTTATGACCTGCGGTGCAGGGGGTTCATCGCGTTCGCGGCTATAGACCAATTCACCGTGCGCGTTGAACAATTCTACAATTGCATAAGGGCGCACCATTTTACCGTTGTTTGCAAATGTCGCGTAGCCACCAGTGTGCGCCAGCGGTGTGAGGCCGCCATCCCCGAGTGCCCTCGAGCAAGTTTTGCGCACCCCTTTGACGCCAATACGGTTCATCAATGCAATGACTTTCTCGCGGCCAACGTTGAGTGATAGGAATACGGCGACCGTATTGAGAGACCGCGAAAGGGCTTCAGTGAGGGTGAGTCGGCGGCCGCTGCCTCTGCTGCCACTGTAGTTCTTCGGCGACCAGCGACCGCATCGAGGTGAGACATCGCGTACGCGAGACATTGATGTGTAGCCGTTTTCAAGTGCGGTTGCATAAACGTAGGGCTTGAAAGACGAACCCGGTTGGCGCAATGCGTGCGAGGCGCGATTGAATTGACTTTCACCGTAGTCTGGGCCGCCGACCATGGCCTTTAAAGCACCGTCGACTTCTAATGCAACAAGGGCGCCGGAGCGGGCGCGCTTATAGCGTCCCGATTTGCGCAATGTGGTGATGAGGGCTTGTTCAGCCTTGGCTTGCATTTCTAAATCGATCGTCGTGCGTGCTGTTAAGACATACTGATATTTACCGCGTGCAATGCGCTGCACCTCTTCGAAGGCCCAATCAAGAAACCAATCTGGGCTTTCTGTATTGCCGTGTTCGATAAACTTTGCCGGGTGGAGGCGTGCTTCATGCACCTGGGCAGCGGTGTAGAACCCGGCTTCAACCAAATTTGAGAGAACTTCGTTGGTCCGTGCGCGCGAGGAGGGCAAATTAAGATGAGGTGCGTATTTCGTCGGCGCTTTATAGAGCCCGGCGAGAACAGCGGCTTCAGCAAGGGATAGATCACGTACTGATTTGCCAAAGTAGAATTGTGCGGCTGCCTCAACGCCAAACGCTCCGCCGCCCATATAGGCCCGGTCCAGGTACATCTTAAGAATTTCACGCTTGGTGAATCGCGATTCCAAAAGAAAAGCCAAAAAGAGCTCTTTGATTTTTCGCTTGAGGGAGCGCTCCGGCGACAGGAAAATATTTTTAGCGAGCTGTTGGGTGATCGAAGAACCACCTTGCACAACGTTGTTGGCGCGCAGGTTTTCGATAAGCGCGCGCATCGTACCAAACACATCAAGGCCAAAGTGCTCGAAGAAACGGCGATCTTCAGTTGCCAACGTAGCTTTGATCACATGGTCTGGGATTTCTTCCAGCGGCACAGCATCATTGTGCAGAATGCCGCGGCGGCCGATCTCGTTGCCCTCAGAGTCCAAAAACTTGACGCTGAATTGTCCAGTGCGAAACTTTTCCTCGTCAAATTCCAGCAAGGCTGGCAGGGCTGCGGCATATAGTATGAAAAATCCGCCGAGTCCGAGAGAGAACATCTCTGATGCCAACTCGTTGCAAGCGCGTTTCCAGCCCCTAAGACGAAACCGGGCAAAGAAACTTGTAGTGCTATTCCACACGTTGCGGATTCGTGCACCGCTCTCGGCCAGGGTTGCATCGATTTTGGAATCAATCCCAAGCCAATTTATGAGCTTGTCGCGTCCACCTTGTTTGGAAAACCAGTCGCTCAAAAGGAAATGCTCCGAATCTTCAGGTCACGTTTTGGGTT
>JAHZKN010000320.1 GCA_022600335.1 Alphaproteobacteria bacterium | reverse complement strand
TTACCATTTCAGGCCAAGCTGGAAACTTCCAATTAAATGCAATGTTGCCCGTTATTGCCTACAATGTCTTACAGTCTCTGCAGCTTTTATCTGAAGCGTCACGGGTGTTTGCTGATAAAGCGATCAGTTCTTTTACGGTGAATCAACAACATATTCAGCAGCAACTGACCCGTAACCCTATATTAGTGACGGCTTTAAATCCAGTCATTGGTTATGAGCTTGGAGCCAAAATAGCAAAAACAGCATACCAACAGAGACGATCTCTTCTCGAGGTTGCGCAAGAAATGACCGATATGACTAAAGCGGATCTTGAGCGATTACTTGATCCTGAAAAATTACCTGAATCTGCCATCTCGCGCGTTCCATTCCGCGATGACGGGTTTGCCGCCCTACAACTGTCGATCAAGCCCGAACGCGTAACTCGCATTTTGCGGCGCCTCATTGAACCGGCAAAACTACGCGCACGCATCTATTCACGCGATGGAACACTTATCGTCGACTCCTCAACACTGCTGACGCGGGGACAATTGTCGCGGGAGGCACCACGCGTTTCAGACCGTCGCGAAACACCCAACACGAAGGACTTTTGGACCCGATTTCGCGCCTGGATGATCGACAAAGAACTGCCTGTGTACAGGGAAATCGGCAATGCCAATGGCAAGGCTTACAAAGAAGTTGGCTTTGCGTTGCGTGGGCAAACAACGTCCATGTTGCTGCTCAATGACCGCCGCCAACAAATCGTCTCTGTTGCTGTTCCCATCCGGCAAATGAATTCCGTCCAAGGTGTGTTGTTGTTGTCTTCGCGCGCTGGCGAAATTGATAAGATTCTGTGGGATGAAACCAAGGTCTTGTGGACGCCATTTCTGATGGCCGTTGTTGCAACCGTGCTCGCGTCATGGCTTTTGGCGCGAACGGTTGCTGGACCGATGCGGCGTCTCTCCGATGCCGCAGAACGCGTCAGCCTCAGCCTTGGCGGCAAGGAGGAGATCCCAGATTTTCCGGGTCGTGTTGATGAAGTCGGGCAAATGGCAGATGCCTTCCAGGCCATGACCGCAGCGCTTTATAAACGGATTGCAGCCAGCGAAAAATTTGCAGCCGACGTCGCACACGAGCTCAAGAACCCGCTTGCTGCTGCGCGCTCAACAGCAGATTCTCTTGAGTTTGCGAAGGATGACACCCAGCGCCAGGAACTGGTTCATCAAATCCAAAATGAGCTGAAACGCCTCAACCGCCTGATCACGGATGTCTCTAACACTTCGCGCCTTGATGCCGAATTGGCTCGCCAAAAAATGGCTGTCATTGATCTAACTGAAGTGGCGGATGGGGTTGCACGCATCTTCAAAGACGTCTTGGCCGATGACACCCGGCGCGTTCGATTGGTGATCGCCCCGGCGCGTGTCTTCAATGCCTACCTCGTGCGCGGTGATGACGGCCGACTGGCGCAAGTGTTCACCAACCTGATCGACAATGCACTTTCATTTTCACCAGAGAAGGGCACCGTGACGCTGCGTCTGAGCCGCGATAAAGGCGACGTGGTTGTCGTGGTCGATGACGAAGGCCCGGGCATCGCTGATGAAAATTATCACACCATCTTTGATCGGTTCTATTCGGACCGGCCCGACACGGACTCTGTACGTGGCAAAAATTCCGGACTTGGACTCTCGATTTCACGTGACATCGTGCGGTCACACCAAGGGACGGTTAGCGCTCAAAACCGAATAAATTCTTCAACGAAAAAAGTTGAAGGGGCGCGGTTCACCGTACGCCTCCCTGCGATTTCGAACCAAACACGAGGGAGCACAACAAGTGGCCGTCGCGCCTGAGACCGTGCATGGCACAGCCGTTGCCGCTGCGGGACGGGGTGCGCTCATTCGCGGTGCGTCTGGAAGCGGCAAATCCGACCTTGCGTTGCGTTGCCTAATGCACGCACCTTCCCCTCTATTGCCCAATGCAGTCTCGCTAATTTCCGATGATCGCGTGGCTATCGAGGTTCGTGCCGGCGCTCTGATCGCCAGCCCGCCTCCGGCTATAGCTGGTCTGTTGGAAGTTCGCGGCCTTGGACTTTACAGGTTTGAGTACACATCAGAGGCTCCGGTCGCGGTTGTTGTTGATCTTGTCGCCAGCGACAAGATTGAACGGCTGCCCGTCACAAAGACCGAGGCAGTCATCGCCGGTATCTCCATTCCATTGATCCAACTTGCTGCTTTTGACGCCTCGGCAGCCACGAAGTTGCTTCTCGCACTCAGCCCCGACCACCAAGCGATTCAATAGGATTGATGGTTAAGTGTTGGAAAAAAGGTTGCGTCCCTCAACAACAGTTGTAACTCTTGCCGCGCGTGGATGCTTGCATCTGCCGAGGGGTCGCGACCAAAAGGGAACAACACAACAATGATCGGCCTTGTGATCGTGGCGCATGGTGGTTTGGCCGTGGAATTCCGCAATGCTCTGGAGCATATCGTCGGCCGTCAGGAAAACCTCGAAGTGGTGTCTATTGGCCCCGAGGATGACATGACGCAACGCCGCGCCGAAATCCTCCACGTTGCAAAAAAAGTCGATACGGGAGATGGCGTCATCATTCTCACCGACATGTTTGGTGGCACGCCATCAAATCTAGCGATTTCCGTCCTTGATGAAATCCAAGTTGAAGTGATTGCCGGGATCAACCTACCTATCCTTGTCAAACTTGCGAGCCTAAGGGCGGAAATTCCTCTCACCGACGCCGTCACCCAGGCGCGCGATGCAGCAAGAAAATACATCAAAGTCGCAAGTCAGGAATTGTCCGGCCAAGGTTGATCCATAAGAGCTGACCCCATCGCCATGCCAGAACTCAATTCCAGCCAACGACCAGAAGCTGTGGTCACAATCATCAATCGAAAGGGCTTGCACGCGCGGGCGTCTGCAAAGTTTGTCAAATGCGCCGAAGGTTTTGATGCCAAGATCACCGTGACGCGAGACGGTCAAACGGTGGAAGGCACCTCCATTATGGGCTTGATGATGTTAGCCGCCGGCCCTGGTGCGCAACTCCTGCTAACAGCAGAAGGCGCGGAGGGACCCGAAGCTCTCGAAGCGATTGTGACATTGATTGAGCAAGGCTTTGGCGAAGAATTATCGGGGCAAGGCTAGCTAGACTTGTCGATAGTAAAAAAGGCGCTCCCACCGGAAGCGCCCTTTGCTTTTGATTGTAAGTGGTATCGGCCTAGCTTGACAGATACAGTTTTGAAATCTCCAGTGCGATGGCGCGAAAGGCTTGTTGCAGATCATCGCCGTCAGCCGCGGTAAACGCCTTTGAGGGATCTGTTGCACATTGTGCAAGTGTGGTTGCAGCTTCCGAACCTGACGACAGATCAAATCCAACAGTATAGACAATGACGCCGGCGTGCTTCATCGCTGTGCACATGGAGCGAGCTTGATCGGTCGATGAACCGTTGGCCGCATCAGAGACATTCGCACTGATACCTTCATCGGTGTATTGCCTATTGTACTCACCGTCCGTCATCAGAACAGCAATCTTCTGCGTATCTGCGGTACCGTAAGCGACGGCGTTGTTTGCAGATGACGACCAAAGCGAATTCCAGTTTGGTGACAGCGTGTACCAAGACCAAGCTGTTCCCAAGTGGCCGCCAGTGCCACCGCTGGTGCTCAAGGCATCGATAGAAGCCTTCAGCGACGCCTTATCGTTAGAAAGCGGAACCAACACGTTGGTCGAATTCGGCTTACAATTTGCAGATGAACTCGTTGTGTAAACGCCTAGGACATAGCTGCCAGAACCCGGTGCAACATCGGTATAGGCCTGTGGTCCGGTCCGTTCGGCAACGCAAGGCGTCAGGTAGTACGTCTTGGTTGTTGTGGTCCAACCCCAATACCAGTGCCAGTAGGTCACGGTTTTTTGGAATGAGTTGGGAAGTGATCCGCGCGCTGCAGGAAGCGCAGATGTGGGCAATCGGACACCTTCAGAAAATGGCACCAAAGCCACCCGCGAAGAGTATTCACTTTGATCGTCCCAAACAACGATATCAATCAGGTCTTTAGAAGCGGTTTTCAAATCCGCAATTTTTGTGCCCGACATCGAACCTGTCACATCGAGCATCAAGGAGAGCTCAATATTGATGCCAGCGTTTCCGCCAACAGCAAGCTCAGATTTTGAGTAATCGGTTCCGGCCTCATCAAGGATCGGCAGGTGATTGATGTTGATGAGGCTCAAGAACGGCGTGGAAATAAACGCATTACCCGCGGCGGTAACCGACATGGAATCATCTGCAACTGCAAAATTGATTGTATCGCTCTCAAGCGGCAATCGTGTTTGCGTGTTTGAGGTGTAGAATGCCTGAGCCGCGGCAACTGCACCACTGGTGTCATCCGCATCGACTTGCAAGGCGCGTCCGGCTGCCAGAACAGCAGCATCCATTGCTGAGATGGTTTGATGACGCGCGTGCAGCCAGCGACCATAGTCAACTGCGCCACCGATCATCACGAACAAGATAATCGCCATCAAGCCAAACAGGGCGGCGACATCGCCTGACCGGTCCGACAAAAACGCGGAAAACTTTTTACGCAAGACACTGTGCATTTTTCTAGTCTCACCCAACTGAGGATCAATCACTGCAGCACTGCAGAAAACCATTCAAAGGTCGCAAATGTACTCTTTGAATTTGATGCCAAAGTTGTATCAAATTTCATTGGATTAAGTGAGCGCTAACCGTTAAGACGGCTAACGAAGCACCACCAAAATCGATTCAATTTGAAGATAAATGCAAGCAACCTTTGCAAGCACCGCTGTCACTTTCCATTCATGCGATCGGTTGTGAATGACAACGTAAAATTGGTGTGACCAACACCATTTCAAATTAGATCTAATTTGAAATTCTCAGTTCATACTTTGTAAAAGCTTTTGACGCAGCGCGCGCATACAATCAGCAATGTGGAACGTCGGGTCGAACTGTCGCTTTGAAGAGTTCGTAAGACATTGCGACTCAGTCGAGCCAGATCTAAACTTGGAGCTGAAGCAATCGCGATCACGTCTCGTGCACCAGTTCGTCGATGAGTGTCGGGGCACAGACACCCGTCCGGTGTGCTGTTCCCATCCGCAACCAACTTCAACGTACCAATCAGGCCACATGAACAAAGGGCCCAGCGGCCCTCGATTAAGAGTCAAATTTGATCGATTTTATTCAGACATCGTTGACCCGTATTGACCGGGTGTTCGGCCGAGGTAGGTCCCTAAGCCGGCCAAAACCAGCCCACAGCCTAAAAACCTATGGATCCCAGCGCATCCATCCACGGCTGAGACATAAGGACTTGCTTATGTCTTGTTGCGTTCCTGGCGCGGCCTCGGTATAGAGGCCGAGAGACGGAGGCTTGCCCCGCAGCCGACCAAAGGCCTGGTCTGTGGTTGCTTGGGAGCCACCGATCTTAGCATGGGGCCAAAGTGCAGGCCCCTTACCAGGACTGAGGCCAACCTGTCTGCTCCGGTCGTCTGCCGGACAGGGCACGCGTTGCGCATACCATGCCTCTTAAGGTCCTGCCCTCCAATTCACTCCGCACATAGGCAGCGAAAAAGGAATTCACCCATGACTTCAAGCGGCGACTACATCGTCAAAGACATCAGCCTCGCCGAATTCGGCCGCAAAGAAATCTCCATTGCCGAATCTGAAATGCCTGGCCTGATGGCGACACGCGAAGAGTATGGCGCCAGCCAACCTCTCAAAGGTGCACGGATCATGGGCTCACTGCACATGACCATTCAGACGGCCGTGTTGATCGAAACATTGACCGCTCTTGGTGCTGAAGTGCGTTGGGTGTCGTGCAACATCTATTCAACGCAGGATCACGCCGCCGCCGCCATCGCGGCGACAGGTGTCCCCGTCTTTGCCTACAAAGGTGAAACGCTGGAAGAATATTGGAATTACACCCGCCGCGCGATGGAGTGGGGTGATGGCGGAACACCAAACTTGATTCTCGATGACGGCGGTGATGCGACCATGCTGGTCCACCTTGGCCTACGAGCTGAGACTGGTGACACGGACTTTTTAGAATCTCCGGGCTCCGAAGAGGAAGAAGTGCTCTTTGCGTTGATCAAAAAGACGCTGGGTGAAAAGCCTGGTTGGTTTGCAGAATTAGCAAAAAATATTCGCGGTGTGTCAGAGGAAACCACCACCGGCGTCAATCGCTTGTACCAGCTGGCCAAGGTTGGAAAACTGCTATTCCCAGCCATCAACGTCAACGACTCAGTCACAAAATCAAAGTTCGACAATCTCTACGGCTGTCGCGAGAGCCTGGTCGATGGCATCCGCCGCGGCACCGATGTCATGATGGCGGGCAAGGTTGCCATGGTCGCTGGTTTCGGTGACGTCGGTAAAGGCTCAGCAGCATCACTGCGCAATGCCGGCTGCCGGGTCATGGTTTCAGAAATTGACCCGATCTGTGCCTTGCAAGCCTCAATGGAAGGCTACGAAGTTGTCACGATGGAAGACGCTGTGCCACAGGCTGACATTTTCTGTACAGCAACGGGCAACAAAGACGTCATCACGGTCGACCATATGCGCAACATGAAGGACCGTGCCATTGTCTGTAATATCGGTCACTTTGACAATGAGATTCAAGTTGGCGCGCTGAAGAATCTAAAGTGGAGCAACATCAAACCTCAGGTTGATGAAATTGAGTTCGCCGATGGCAAGCGAATCATCCTGTTGTCGGAAGGCCGCTTAGTGAATCTTGGCAATGCCATGGGGCACCCGTCGTTCGTCATGTCCGCTTCTTTTACGAACCAAACGCTGGCCCAGATTGAACTGTGGACCAAACGCGACTCGGGCGAATACAAAAAAGACGTCTACACCCTGCCCAAGCATCTCGATGAAAAGGTCGCCCGGTTGCACCTGGCGAAAATCGGCGCCAATCTGACCCAGCTTTCAGATGAACAGGCGGATTATATTGGCGTCAGCTCGTCTGGGCCCTATAAGCCGGACCATTATCGCTACTAGATGCTCGCTTTGTAGAGCCACCGGCCCCACCAACAGCACTCGGAGTGGCGAACGCTCCGGGTGCTGATTTATGTGAGCATCGCGTGCTGCCAAGCTGTGTACAGCCTTTGGCAGAGGCATGTTGAGGCTAGATGTGTGGCCCTGCAACGCTTTTCAGACCGTTTCGCCATCGCCATAATCCTGGGTGATTCGAGACACGCCGAGCGGGGTGCTCGGTCTGTTTCATTTGGTGCCTGCGTTCCACGTTTCTCCTCATCATTGGAACGCTCACCCAAGCGATGCTTCTTTACGATCAAACATCTGGACGTCGGAAGACAAAGCTCGAACTTGCCGGCTTGTTAGCGGCTGCGTTCGGCGTCGCCGTTGTTTTGACTGTTGGTGCATCTGGCACACATATCGAATCAAGCTTTACCGATCAGCAGCGCCTGCTGCTGATTGCAGGACTTTCCGTCGCCGGCGTCGTTGCAGCCCTCTTGCTGGCACGCGCACTCTGGCGGGCACGGCGCGAGGCCCGCGTTGGGCGTTCGGAGACACGGCTTCTCCGGCGCAATCTTGCGACGGCAGAAGCCATGATCCGTGCTGAGCCGCAAGTTCTTGTGTTTTGGGAACATTCAAGACCGCCACAGGTTGTCACGCATACGCTAACAAGCGTTCCGGGCTTGCCCAGCAACCAACATGAATTCTTGCGCTTTGGATTTTGGCTAGAAGCGCGAGCCGCACAGGTACTGAAGTCCAACCTTGATACCCTGTTTGCCGAGGGCAAATCTTTCAACGTGATTGTGAAGACGTTAGCCGGCGCCCATGTCGAAGCTGATGGTCGCGCTGCAGGCGGCCGCGCAGTTCTTCGCTTTCGCGACGTTGTCGGATACAAGCAAGACTTGGCGGTTATATTTGATCACCATGCACTCCTTGCCCGCGACATTCGTGCCAACCGAGAAATTCTCAACGCCCTGGACACGCCAGCCTGGCTGCGTGGGCCTGATCAGAGATTGGTATGGGTCAACAATGCTTACGTCAGAGCCGTTGAGGCAAAAGACGATGAGGAAGTGCTTTCAAATCAGATTGAACTTTTGGAATCGCGCCAGCGTCAAGATGTACAAGCTGCGTTGCGCAAGAATAAACCCTACATTGATCGCATCCAACTGGTCATCGGCGGTGAGCGCAAATCACATGACGTCAAAATCCTGCCGTTGGGTGATGCAATCGCCGGGCTCGCCATCGATATCGACTCGCTTGAAACCGCACAAAGCGAATTGGACCGCTATGTTGAAACTTATGATCGCACACTCGACCGCGTCGCAACTGCAGTTGCTGTGTTTGGCCCAGACAAGAGGCTAACCTTTTTCAATCAAGCCTACGCCAATTTATGGAAACTAAAAGAGGACTGGCTAGAATCCAAACCCACTGACAGCGCCATTCTAGATCGTCTGCGTGAACTTGGATTACTTCCGGAAGTTGTGCATTATCGTGAATGGCGCGACAAGATTTTGCGCGTCTACGAAGCCGGAAATGAACTGGATGACTGGTGGCATCTTGCAGACGGGCGCATGTTACATGTCATGGCTGAGCAACGTCCTGATGGCGGCGTCACCTATCTCTACGCTGATGAAACCGAACGCCTAGCGCTGGAGAGCCGTTATAACGCGCTTATTCGCGTCCAAGGGGAAACTCTTGATAGCTTGAAAGAAGCAGTTGCTGTGTTTGGCACAGACGGGCGTCTCGCACTGGCCAACGCGGCGTTCATTTCAATTTGGAAGTTGTCTCGGAAGAATGTTGAGCAGTCGCCGCATATTGATGAGTTTGTACGCGATGCCTCTGTGCTTTGCGCAGACGGAAATGCTTTACAGGACATTCGCCAGGCCGTGACGGCCTTTTCAGACCAACGCGAGCCCATAGATGGGCAAATGGTCCGCTCTGACAACAGCGTGATTGACTATGCCTCCACACCGCTGCCCGACGGTGGAACACTGCTGACATTTATCGACGTTACCGACTCCAAGCGCTATGAGCGTGCGCTTGTAGAACGCAACGAAGCGCTTGTCGCAGCTGACAAGCTCAAAAACCGCTTTATCAGTAATGTCTCCTATGAATTACGCACGCCACTGACCAACATTATTGGCTTCAGTGAGTTCTTGGAGAGCCCCCACATTGGCAACCTCAATGGCAAGCAGCGCGAATACCTGAGCGACATTACCAATTCATCTAAAACACTTCTGTCGATCATTGACGGCCTTTTGGATCTTGCAACAATCGACGCCGGTGAGTTGCAACTTAACCTTGGAGAAGTGGATGCCAACCAAGCCATCGACAATGCCATTGATCATGTTCGACAAGCCGCCGCACGGGCTCAACTGACGCTCGACATCGCGGTTGGAGATGATGTTGGCAAATTCTACGGTGATGAAGCCCGCGTGACACAAGTTTTGTCGCATTTGCTTTCCAATGCCATTGGCTTTTCAGAACCAAATGGTGTTGTTGAGGTTTCATGCTGGCTGGAAGCGGACGAGATCGTATTCAAGGTCGAAGACCATGGCGTCGGCATCGCAGAAGACCAGCAAGAGCGGGTGTTTGATCGGTTTGAAAGCAACAGTCACGGCTCAAAACACCGCGGGCCCGGGCTTGGTCTTGCTGTCGTCAAGAGTCTTGTCGATTTACACGGCGGCAGCATGACGCTCGATAGTGAGCTTGGCCGTGGCACTGAGATCACGGTACGCTTCCCTGAGCGCGCTACGCAAAGTGCCGACACGGAGATAGCGTTTGACGATGACCTCGACGTGGCAGATTCCCAAGGCCGATGAACGTGGTGTCGTGCGTCTTGCCGAATTGATCGCCCTTAAACTATGCGCTGGAGACCTCATCACCCTGTCGGGTGACCTTGGCGCAGGCAAGACGACTTTTGCACGGGCACTCATTCGCGCGGTGGTTGGGCAACGAGACCTCGACGTGCCAAGCCCGACATTTGCACTCATGCAGAGTTACGACTCTCAGCGCGTACCGATCGTGCATCTTGATCTTTATCGTCTCAATGACGCGACCGAACTGGTTGAATTGGGTATTGAGGACATGGTGCATGCCAGTGCACTTGTCGTGGAGTGGCCGGAACGATTGCCCGACGCTCTCAGTCCAAATCATTTGGCCATTGCGTTGGCAGACGGCTCGGATGCAAACGAGCGCTCTGTGACGCTGACGGCCTCCGGAACGTGGTGTGCGCGTTTAATCCGCATCAAAGCCATCGCAGACTTTCTCTTGCAACGACCGGACTGGAGTGCAGGGCATCTTTCCTATCTGCAAGGAGATGCTTCAGCACGCACCTACGCCCGCATTGAAGACGGGCCGCGCCCGGCTTTGCTAATGGATGCACCGAAGCAACCGGACGGTCCTCCGATTCAGAACGGGCAACCCTATAGCGCACTTGCATGCTTAGCTGAAGACGTCCGCCCGTTTGTCGCAATAGCCAACACGCTTGGCGAAATCGGCCTGCGTGCGCCGCAGATTTATGCCGCCGATCTGGAACACGGTCTGCTACTGGTGGAAGACTTTGGTGATCGGGTGTTTGGTGCTGCCATTGCGGCAGGTGCGGATCAACATCTGTTGTGGCGCACCGCCACTGAGGTTCTTGTGCACTTACGCTCCGCCATTGCCGACCATACGTGGAGCTTTACCGACGGCAGCCACCACCGCTTGCCAGTTTTTACATCAGATGTGATGCAGGTCGAGAGTGCGTTGTTGTTGGAGTGGTACTGGCCTCTCGTGCACGGCGCAGTCGCCCCAGACGCCGCGCGCAAAGAATTTCAGGCACTATGTCTGCCGATTTTTAATCGTGTCAGTCGCGCCAATCGCCACTGGGTATTGCGCGACTTTCATTCGCCTAATCTGATTTGGATGCCGGATCAGGTTGGTATCGGCCGCGTCGGACTTATCGATTTCCAAGATGCGTTACGCGGTCCGGCAGAGTATGACCTGATCTCTCTATTGCAAGACGCGCGCATTGATGTGCCGCAAATGCTCGAGGATGAACTCTTTGCACATTTGAGAAAAGTGGGAAT
>JAHZKN010000319.1 GCA_022600335.1 Alphaproteobacteria bacterium | reverse complement strand
GATCTATGGAAACGGCGGCACCAATGCCTGCAAACGTGCTTGCAGCCAGGACCATAAAGTCACGACGACCTTCATCGGTGTCGTCATCATTGTTATCTGTAGTCACGCTTACCTCCACGTCGATCTCAGATCGCGCTATTGCAGCGCACAAGACGAAGGTGCGAACGCCCTCTAGCCTTTGCAGAAATATATGGTGCGCCGGCATCTATCATTTCAACGGACCTGCGACATCTGCCTCAAAGTCCATTCGAAAAACACTTTGTCTTTTGACATCGTTTGCCAGACCCCTCAAGATTCGTTGACCCTCAAAACAGAGGCAATTTGGCGCACGCTACGACACCCACCCATCCTCAGCGTTGCACGAGCACCGCGATACTCGCCGAAAGTAGAAACCAATTTATGCGGATTGCGCTCTATCAGCCTGACATAGCTCAGAACACAGGTACAATTCTGCGCCTTGCCGCCTGTTTTGGAGTGCCTGTAGATATTATCCAACCTACAGGGTTTGATATGTCCGGTCGTGCTTTGCGCCGTTCTGGGCTCGATTATCTCGACCACGTCGCACTCACACGCCACGCAAGCTGGGACGAATTCTATGCCCAACAGCAGGCTCTGAACCCCGCCGCACGCCTCATCCTCGTATCTACCAAGGCTCAGACACGCCACATAGATTTTCAGTTTCACGCCACAGACACGCTGTTGTTTGGCCGCGAAAGCGCTGGTGTTCCCGATAGCGTTCGCGATTCAATCGATGCGGGCGTCCGCATCGCCATGAGCAAGCAGTTGCGCTCGTTGAATGTCGCCGTCAGTGTTGCGATTATTATTGGCGAAGCGCTGCGACAAACAGATGGATTTTCTGCGTAGTGCACGAGCGGCATGTCGACGGCGACAGCAGAAAGGCCGTGCAGACAAGCAACGACGGATTATTCTGCGGCCTCACGGGCTAAGAAGCCGCCCGATTGGCGCGCCCACAGGTCAGAATAAATTCCACCACGCTTCAGAAGCGAAGCGTGATCGCCATGCTCGACAATCTTGCCTTCATCCATGATCACCAGACGATCCATATGCGCAATGGTCGATAACCGATGCGCAATAGCGATCACGGTTTTTCCCTGCATGAGATTGATCAGCTGGTCTTGGATCGCAGCTTCGACTTCAGAATCCAACGCACTCGTTGCCTCATCTAAAACTAGAATAGGAGCATCTTTGAGCAATACGCGTGCGATCGCGATCCGCTGGCGCTGACCACCTGACAATTTTACACCGCGTTCGCCAACGTGGGCATCATAACCTTTGCGACCCTTGGCATCCTCTAACCCCTTGATGAAGTCATGGGCCTGGGCGAGTTTAGCAGCCTTCACAGCATCGGCGCGCGTTGCATCTGGGCGGCCGTAAACGATGTTGTCATGCACAGAGCGATGCAACAGTGATGTGTCTTGTGTCACCATGGCAATCTGACTGCGCAGACTTTCTTGTTGCACCACCGCAATGTCCTGCCCGTCGATGGCAATGCGTCCCGATTCCAGATCATGGAAGCGTAGCAACAAACTAGCCATGGTCGACTTACCTGCACCAGAACGTCCGACAAGTCCCACTTTCTCCCCCGCTGCAATCGTCAGCGACAGATCTTCGATCACGCCGCGTGCAACGTCGTTGCGCGGCTTTGCATAGTCAAAAGTTATCGATTGGTATTCAATTTTCCCCTCGCTCACCTGGAGCTCGGTTGCATCTGGCAAATCGACGACCGTCTGCCGCCGCGCAATGCTGTTCATGCCATCGCGGGCAATGCCAATCTGCTCAAACAAACCTGCAATTTCCCACATAATCCAATGCGACATGCCTTGCATGCGCATAATGAGCCCCATTGCCAAGGCAATCGCACCGGCTTCAACTTGCCCCTTGTGCCACAGCCACAACGCCAAAGCTGTTGTCGATGTCAGTAACAGAGCATTCAGCGTGTTGAGTGCCACGGTGAGCAGTGTCACCCAGCGCATTTGCTCATATACCGTGTCCAAAAACCCGCCCATACCCTCGCGGGCATAGCTATCTTCGCGCGCGGCATGGGCAAAGAGTTTGACCGTTGCGATGTTGGTGTAGCTGTCAACAACACGGCCGGTCATCAATGAGCGGGCATCAGCTTGTCGGGCGGAAATCTCTCCGATACGCGGCACAAAATAGCGCATGGCGGCAAAATAACCCACGAGCCACAACAAAAGGGGCGCAACAAGACGCAGGTCGTTGGCACCAAACGTGACAACTGCACCGAGAAAATAGACACCGACGTAAACAAACACTTCGGTGATCTTCAGCACAATTTCGCGAACAGCAACGGCTGTTTGCATGACCTTGGCAGAAAGCCGGCCAGCAAAGTCATCCTGGAAAAACTCCATCGATTGCCGCAGGACATAGCGATGCGACAGCCACCGCGCGCGCATGGCAAAGTTAGCGTTCAAGCCCTGGTGCACGATCGATTCGTAAAAAAGTTTCAGCAGCGGCAGAACAACAATCACGAGGATGGCCATCGCAATAATGATCGAGCCTCTGTTCTCCCAAAATGTGCTGCGGTCGGCATTGGCTAGCCAGTTGACCAAATTTCCAAGAAACGCAAACAGAGATACTTCAAGCAAGGCAACGGTCGCGGCAACTGCAGAGCACGCCAGCAGCAACGGCCAGAACGGCTTTGCGAAATAGAGTATGAAAGCCTGCAAGGTCTCTGGCGGGCGCTCAGGCGCGAGGTCAGGAAACGGCGGCCTCAGACCTTCCAGCCAAGAGAAGAAGCGATTGAGCATGCGTCCACGACCTCACAAGAAATACTGTCTACAACGTACGGCACAGGTCCACTCAATGGTCGGACCATTCAGCTCGTATCCACTGGTCTCATTTACTCAGCGCAAGGCAGTTGCATCTCCGCATCTTTACAGAGAACCAAACGGGCGGCGTCTGGCAGAGATCGCATGGATGGGCTATAGGAGGCCGCGCGCAACCGCCGAGCACAATTTGAGCAAAGAATGAGTGACACGTCCCTGACAGCTAACCATGACAACCTGATGGCCGACAACAAGGCGCGCGCTGAAGCCTGGTTCCAATCCCTCCGCGACGACATTTGCCGCGCTTTTGAGCAAATAGAACGCGACCTTCCAGCTGATGCACCCGCACCGGCGGATACACCAGACGGCACGTTCACACGCACACCGTGGCAGCGCACAGACCACAGCGGAGCACCGGGCGGCGGCGGTACGATGGGGCTGATGAGCGGCCGCGTGTTTGAGAAGGTCGGTGTACACACCTCAACGGTTCACGGTGAATTTGCACCAGAGTTTCGCGACAAGATCCCTGGTGCCAACGAAAGCCCTAAATTCTGGGCGTCTGGCATCTCGCTCATTGCCCACCTGCACAATCCTCATGTGCCAGCCGTACACATGAATACCCGTCTCGTTATCACCTCGAAATGGTGGTTTGGTGGCGGCGCGGATCTGACGCCAGTGCTTGATCATCGACGGACACAGGACGATCCCGACTCACGCGCGTTCCATCAAGCCATGCGTTCTGCCTGTCAGGGTCACGACATTGCCGACTATGACAAATACAAAGCCTGGTGCGATGACTACTTTTTCTTGAAGCACCGCAACGAACCGCGCGGTATAGGTGGTATTTTTTACGACAACCTGACACCCTCGGCTGACGATGGCGGATTTGACGCCGCATTTGCCTTTACCCAGGATGTGGGACGCGCCTTCCTTTCTGTTTACCCGGAGCTGGTGCGTGCGAACTTTGAGACGGCGTGGACAGAGGCAGATCGCGAGGAACAACTGGTCCGGCGTGGACGCTATGTTGAATTCAACTTGCTCTATGACCGCGGTACAATTTTTGGCTTGAATACAGGTGGCAACGTCGATTCAATTTTGTCGTCAATGCCGCCGGTTGTGAAATGGCCGTGACGCACATGCTTCTGGTTGCAAAACCGGGATACGGCTGCGAATTTATATGCGAGTTCTGATGGTGCTTTGGGGGAATGATGCGCTGGTCTGGTTTTGTCATTGTAGCTGCTCTGGGTGTCGCTTGCGCGCCAAGTACCACTAATGCAAAAGAATCACTCACCTACCACGGCGCCTTTGCAGCTTGGAAAGTCTTTAGCCTCTCCGGCACAAGCCTCAACACCTGCTATGCGGCAACGCAAGCCAGTCGCTATCATCCGAGCACATCAATGCGAGACCGGCCTGTCCTTTATGTTGTGCGCTACCCCAAAACCACGTCCAAGAACACGATTGAAGTCCGCTTTGGCGGCAACATAAAGTCATTCAATGGCATCATGGCCAAACTGATTGCAAGGCGTCGCCCACCGCGCGATAGCTTTGCGCTTACTACGAAAAACAACGCCGGCTTTGTAACCAACCCGAGCGACCAAGAGGTGCTCATAGCGGCCATGCGCAAAGGCAGGGAAATGATTGTCGTCAGTCAACCTGGTGTTGGTGAAATTCTAGAAGATCGCTACTCAATGTATGGTTTCACCAAAGCGCTGGCAAAGCTCGAGACCGTCTGCCCTGGACCAGAGCCGGTTGCGCCGGTGAAAAATTCACCCGCACCTCAACCCAACACAAAAAGACAGAACTCAGCTACCGGTTCTGCCGGCAAGTCGCCAGCTGTTGGCCCAGAGACGGCACAATGAGAGCCAGCACCGCAAACCGGGCGACGCCGGTGCCAATACCGTGCGCAATACAGGCACCAGCGCGAATGTTCTACCACGCGCGTTTGCTGGCCGTCGTGCTTTTCATGACGCAGCCCACTGGCGCAAAAACCTCGCAACTCGACACTTGCCTCAGTTTGTGGCGGCAAAGCCTAGCGGCGCAAACCGATGGTACAGCCGCGTTACTGACCACAGACCCAGCCATCGCCGGCGCACAACTCTCAAAAAATCAACTGGCAAAAGTAAAAGCCTATATCGATCTCATCGAGCGGCTAAAGTTTCGCTGCAGGCGCTTTGTGCCACCGCCGCCAAGCGCTGAAGTCCCGTAAAAGCGGCCGCAGGTCCCATCGCCTCATCGCCAGCGCACTAGTTGTTTGAGCGACCCACGCGTCCCATTTCTGCAAAGATGCGTTCAAACTCTCGGGCACCGGAGTTTTTCATGTTGGCCGTCATGCGTTTTGAGAGCGCCTTCATGAGGCCTTCAGACGTTTTACCCCGAACAATTGTGTTGCGGTAATAACCACGCCGCGAAAAGAAATTGGTCGTTGGCATCTTGCGCCCCACCGGCAACATCATCTCGAGCCCTGTACCGGGACCAGCAAGGTTCATAAGTTCAATTTCGGTGCTTGAAAGCGACGGCCGGCCGTTCCGCCGCGCCAGTTCCTTCAAACCGTACAATTTAATGACCTGCAACCAAGGCCCAATATCCCCGTCAATATTGATAGCGTGGATC